>NZ_JBSGDZ010000013.1:0-275167 GCF_053602655.1 Sphaerisporangium sp. NPDC004334 | reverse complement strand
GCACGCCCGGCCGGCGGAGCGGGCGTGCGGCGTGGGCGCCGGTCCCGGCCGGCGGCGGGAACGCGGGCCGCCCGCCGCACTCAGCACTCGCCGCACCAAGCCGCACCCACCGATCAGGGCGCGCCGCCACCGCACAGATACAGCACGACGATCGCCATGCTTTCGCCGGCCATCGCACGGGGCCGGGGGCGATCGAAGGTCCGGGACTTCGTTCCTAATGGCGGTGCGGGCGCGTTCGCCGATCTGGTCGGGGTGGCGGATGCCTTCTTCGTTCCCGGTACTTCGAGTCCTTCTTGCTGAGACTGGCGCTGTCGCCTCGAACGGACGGACAGGGACGTGCCCGCACTGGTAGTTCGTGGTCTGAGCCCGCCTGTGCAGGGCGTACCCCTTCTGTTCGTTGGTGAGCTTCGAGCTCTAAAAGCAAGACCGGGGCCTGTGCAGGTTGCTGGGGTCACGAACGGCTGATCGGATGGTAGGCCGTCGAGCCTTGTCATTAGGGCGCCGGGTGACTCCGCCACGGGCAGAAGGACGCTCTGATCAGCGGAGGTGAGGCGTGGGAGTCTTCTGCGGAATCGATTGGGCCGAGCACCACCACGACGTCGCGCTGGTGGACGACAGCGGGAAAGTGATCGCGCAACGGCGGATCACCGAAACCGTGCAGGGCTACCAGCAACTGCTGGACATGCTCGCCCAAGCCGGCGACGACCCAGAGAACATGATCCCGGTCGCGATCGAAACGACCCGCGGCCTGCTGGTGGCCTGCCTGCGAGCCGCGGGCCGTCCGGTGTTCGCCATCAACCCGATCAGCGCCTCCCGCTACCGGGAACGGCACGCGGTCTCCCGCAAGAAGTCCGACCGCCAGGACGCCATCGTGCTGGCCGGCATTCTGCGCACCGACATGGCCCTGCACCGGCCACTACCGGCCGACAGCCAGCAGGCCCAGGCGTTGGCGGTACTGGCCCGCGCCCAGCAGGACGCCATCTGGCGGATGCACCGCACCGGCAACGAGCTGCGCTCGATGCTGCGCGAGTACTACCCGGCGTTCCTGGAGCTGTTCGCCGGTCAAAACGGCGGGGTGACCTGCCGGGAAGCACGCGCCATCTTGGCCATCGCCCCCACCCCGCCACAGCCGCCAAGCTGACCCGGCCGCAGATCCGCGCCGCCCTCAAACGCAGCGGACGCGTCCACCACCTCGACACCTGGACCGAGAAGATCCACACCGGGCTACGCGCCGAGCAGCTGCGCCAGCCCGCCCCGGTCGAAGAAGCCTTCGGCCACCAGGCCTTAGCCCTGCTGGCCGTCCTCGACGCCACCTGCACCGCTGCCGCCGCCCTGCAGGACGCAGCCGTCACCGCCTTCCGCGCCCACCCCGACTACGCCATCATCACCAGCTTCCCCGGCCTCGGAGACCTGGCCGGCGCCCGACTGCTCGGCGAAATCGGTGACGACCGCAGCCGCTTCGCCGACGCCCGGGCACTGAAGGCCTACGCCGGCGCCGCCCCCATCACCCGCTCCAGCGGACGCCACCACGCCGTGGTCCACCGCCGAGTGAAGAACCGCCGCCTGGCCGCGGTCGGCTATGTGTGGGCATTCGCCGCCCTGACCGCCTCCCCCGGCGCTCGCGCCCACTACGACCGGCGCAAACACCACGGCGACCGCCACGCCTCCGCCCTACGCCACCTCTACAACCGATTCCTGGGCTGCCTGTTCCACTGCCTGACCACCCGCCAGACCTACCAAGAACACACAGCCTTCCCCACGGCCCAGCAACCCCCAGCGGCCTGAACCACACCAGCTGACCGCCGATACCGCTGGGGGCTTCGCAGCCCCCAGACCCCCGCGCGCCGGAACAACCACCGACGCGCCCTTCACCGTGCCTACATCCCGCCGCACGCGTCGGCGGTCACTCCGGACCGACTTGACACGCCCCGACCATCGGATGTCTCAGCCCCGGCCCACCGAAATCGAAGTGCTCACCGTGAGACTGCCGTAGTCAGGCGCGTCAAGATCGATGCAACGTGCCTTTCGCTAGGCCCATGATGATCTTGTCGAGTCATTTGCGTGCAGCGCTATATCCATAGAAGTAACTCTTCGCCTTTGATCAATCGACGCTTCTCTGTAGTGCGCGCCAAGTGGCCACTTCTGGGTTCTGGGCTATTGCGCAGACGATGCGGCCTTGTGTTGCAATATCAAGAGGTGGGACCCTATTATTCGCGAAGTATCCGGCGCCGCGTTCTCGGACTCGTGACGCATATGTTTCGCTGAGTTCTTCGCGAAGGATGCCGACGAATATGGAGCGGTTATCCGTCGAGTTGGCGTTAAGAGACGACCATGTTCCGCGAATGGGAACATCTGCGAAAACCGGGTATTCGACGGGAGGTTCGGGCGCGCTCAGAAAGAGTACGTCTTCAATTAGGTCCGAAGGAAGCGGCTCTGTGAGATGTTCGGCGATATCGTCCCAGATATCTGGGTCGATTTCATCGCCCCTAGTGGCCTGGCTGGTTGGTCGGGAGGACGCAGACTCGCCTACATTGTAGAACTCCTCACTGGGGTAGTATAGATCACGGGCATAGTGATCCTCGTTGCGATCCTGCTCCTCGATGAGTGGTTCTACCTCTTCGTCTGGCGGGGTATGAAAGAACTCTACAGTCGTCCTATTGGTCAATATCGATGCCCAGCTCAGGAGGAGCGGGCTTCCTTGATGGAGGCTTCCAGACGACCATCGATGCAACCTGGTTAGAGCATTTAGCTTGTCTTTAGTGATTTTTGCTGATCCCCGCCGTCTTCCTTTGGCCTCGCCTATCATGAGTCGACCGGAAGGTAAATTGATGAGCAAGTCGGGCCTTGTATTCGCACCTGATCCCTGTCGTGTTGTGGCTGGCATCAGGTCAAAGTGGTCTATCTGATAGGAATTGAGTCTGCCCTGGATCAGCAGGCTCTCGATGCTTGCCGTCAGAAGTCCCAGGCCAGCGCTCGTGATCGTGAAGGACTGAATATGCAGGGATGAGCAATCGAAGGCCTTCACCCGGTGAAGGGGGCCAGTTCCCCGCTTGTGACCGTATGCGAGCATTGTGGCTAATAGTTGCGACTCTAGCCGTAATGAATCGTATGATCCATATATGTTTCCGTTGATAGATGCGAGCCCGTTAGTGAGTACAACGCGAGCTAGGCTGACTGTGAGATCTATCTTTTCGCAAAGCGTAACCTTGTGATCTCCTTGAGAGGTGGGGATCCATTCGTATCTTGAGAAGTTGATAAGACCCATGGGATGATCGTACAACAAGCCCTATGGGCCTTGTGTCTCAAATGTTTGATTGTGCGACTTCGCCCGTATTAGCTACCTGCGAGACCTGCTCTCGAAGGCAATACGGTCCGACATGATGGTCGTTCTCGGTGTGACCAAAGAGGCCGCATCTCATGGCAGGAGTCCAGCCTTCGCCATGCGTGGCGAGAACGCGGTCTGAGCCATAGCGTGAAGGGCGCGGCCCTTGCCAAGTCGGGTCGCGTTCTGGCGCGACTACCTGTGAGGGCAAGCCGCTAGGCAGTGCGCGGAAGCGCACACGCAAGATCGAGGATCGGAGGTCTGCGTTTCGATATGTTGCAGCGTGGCCTTGCCTGCAGCATTCCGCGAGAGAGATCGTACGAGGAGGGGTAGCTTCAAGATCCGGAATATTTCGGAACGCACTTCCGTTGGGCAGGCCTACGGTATGGCTTAGCCGCAGATCGATGGACTTGTTTGAGCCCGAAACGGTAACGCCTCGTAAAGCCACCGGCGTTTGGATGGGGGCTGTTGTGTCGCATCCCCCGTACGATCGCCCTGCGGTGGTCGGCCGTCGTGCGGGGTTGGGGGCGATCGACGGGCCGGGCCTCGTTCCTCGGCCCGGCCCACCGGGTGAGGGGGCTGGGCGCCGTTGCGGGATATGCGCGGGATGATACCGACGGCCGGCCGGTTGCCGAAGAGTACCCGTGCAGGTCGGCGTTCCACTTCTAATCCGGTGGTCGGAGCCTCGTTGCCTGCTGGCAGGTGGGGGACAGGGGCCGGGCTGCGACGGTGTGCCGGGCAATGATGTCGACGGCACCGTACCTGCGCCGCACCTGGGCGCGGCGGTTGCACGGTGAAGCGCTTCGACGTTTTGGTCCATCGCCTCACATGGGCTGCTGCCCTTCCCTCACCTCAGCTCCTCTCGTAGCTGGGCTGCTTCGGGGACCTCCATGTCGTCCATGAGCCGCAGAGCCTCTCCCCACTCCTTCGCCGGCAGTGCCTGGTCGGCGCGGAGGCGGGCCAGGCCGACCAGGGCGCGGGCCTGCTGGAATCGGTCGCCCATGGTCAGCGTGAGCTCCAGCGCTTCCTGGTGCCGGGCACTCGCCTCCTTCGGATGCCCGAGCGCGCGCTGTACCTCGCCCAGCCCGTTGAGGGCGCTGGCCTCGAACGTGTGGCTGCCGGACGCGCGGAACAGCTCCAGGGCGCGTCGATGGTGGTCGAGTGCGCGTTCGTGTTCCCCCCGGGCCAGGTGGATCTCGCCGAGACAGTCGAGCGTCTCCGCCTCCATGTCACGGTCCTCCGTCTCGCGTAGCGCCGCGAGCACGTCCTGGTACAGGTCGTAGGCCGCCTGGAGGTCGCCGGTCGCGGCATGGACGCGGCCAATGTTGACCATGGAGGTCAGCTCGGCGTAGACGTAGGAGATCGATCTGGCCAGTTCCCGAGAGGCTTCCAGGTGTTCCAGGGCTTGGCTGTACTCGCCGAGCCTGAACAGGGCATTGCCGATGTCGCCGCGGGAGACCGCCACGCCCGCCCGGTCTCCGATCTCGGCGGTGATCTCCATCGCCCTCTCGTGCAGAGGGACGGCGAGCCGATAGGCGCCGGTGCGCCAGTGGATCTCGCCGATGTGGTTGAGCACGTTGGCCTGGCCGGACAGGTGGCCGCTGCGCTCGAACAGGGCGGCCGCGCGCTCGAGATCCGCCAGCGCGGCAGCGTACTGCCCCCGGTGCACCTGGACCAACGCGATGTTGCCCAGCGCGCTCCCCTGGCTGCGTGGATCATCCAGGGTTTCCCAGAGCTCCACGGCACGGCGCAAGCCGTCGTGCGCCTCGTCCAGTTCGCCATTGCGGATCAGCGCCACGCTGAGCGCGGTGAGCGCCGATGCTTCTCCCATCAAGTCCCCCGCGCGGCGCGCGGCATCTGCCGCACTGCGGTAGAGACGCCGGGCCTCCTCCTGCTGCCCGGCCATGTCGAGGTGCCGCACCAGCATCCGGCCCAGGTCCCTGCCGAGCGCGGGTGAACGGGTGAGCGCCATGTCGGCGGCTGCCACCAGGTTGGAGCGCTCGGCCTCCATCCACGCCTGCGCCTGCGCTGGGTCGGGGAACGGTTCGGCGTCGGGCCGGATGACGACCTCTCCCGGCAGGGCGAGACCGATGGCGGAGGACAGGCGGTCGAGGTAATGGTCGAGCAGTCGCGCCACGGCCTGGTCCTGTTCGCCGCCGCACTCGACGGAGTAGGCGCGCAGGAGATCGTGCATGCGCCAGCGGCCGGGCCGGTACGGCTCGATCAGCCGCGCCTCGGCGAGCGCTCCGAGCAGTTCGGCGGCCTCGCCGGTCGAGCAGCCTGTCAGTACCGCCGCGGCGCCGGGCTCGATGTCGGGACCCGGGTGCGCGCCCAGTCGCCGGAACATCGAGGCCACCGGCTCTGGCAGCGTGCGGTAGGACCAGGAGAACACGGCCCGCACGCTGCTGAGCGGATCGCCCGCCACCTCGAGCAGGTCCAGCCTGTTGCTCGCCGTTCGGAGCTCGGCCACCAGTTCGGGCAGGGGGCGGTCGCCACGCGCCGCCTTCTCGCCCGCGACGCACAGCGCCACCGGCAGGTGGGCGCACAGCCGCGCCAGCTCTCGTAACGACGTAGCGTCGCCGTACGGGACGAAGGTGCGTAGCAGTGACTCGGCCTCGGCCGGGGTGAGCGTACCGATGACGATGCGTTGTGCGCGCTCGCGGACGACCAAGCCATGGAGCGGCACGCGGCTGGTGATCACCGTGGCGCAGCCGTCCGCCGTCGGGAGCAGCGGCCTTACCTGCTGCTCGGAGCGGGCGTTGTCGAGGATGACGAGAATCCTGCGCTGGTCGAGCAGGGCGCGGAAGAGCGCCGAGCGGGCCTCGAGCCCGCCGGGGACGCGGGCCGGAGCGGTGCCGAGTGCGGCGAGGAAGTCGCCGAGCACGCGGGCCGGGTCCGCGGGGCCGGTCGGTGCGTGGCCGCCGAGATCAGCGTAGAGGCTGCCGTCGGGAAAACGCTCGCGCACTCGGTGCGCCCAGCGTACGGCGAGCGCCGACTTGCCGACGCCCGCCATGCCCTCGATCGCGGAGATCACCAGCGGCGTCCGGCTGCCCAGCACCCGGTTCATCTCCGCCAACTCCGTGGCGCGCCCGACGAATGCCGGCACGTCGTACGGCAGGCCGGCGGGAACGGGCGCGGCCTCCTGCCGGTCCAGGGCGCTGTCACCTTCGAGTATGCGCTGGTGGAGCAGGCGCAACCGCGATCCTGGCTCGATACCCAGCTCGTCGGACAGACGCCGGCGGAAGGTCAGGTAGCAGTCCAGGGCCTGCGGCGTGTTCCCGGCGCGGAACAGCGCGGTCATCAGCACCGCCACGACTCGCTCCTCAAGTGGATGCTCGGCGAGCACGCCGTTCAGCCTGTCCACGGCGGCGGTGTGACGGCCATGGGCCGTCTCCTCCTCGGCGAGCCGGACCTGCGCCGACAGGTGGAGCGCGATCAGATCGGCACGGACCTGATCCGCCCACTCGCTCTCGATGCCGGGTAGTGGCTTGCCGCGCCATGCCTCCAGCGCCGCAGCCGGGTCCGTGGCCTGTAAGCGCTTGAAGCGCAGCGCGTCGACGAGGGCGGGGTCGACGTCGATGAGGTAGCCACCGCCGCGGCGCAGGAGCCGGACACCGGAGGGTGCGAGGACCTTGCGCAACCGGGTGACGTAGCCGTAGAGCACGTTGAGCGCCGAGTCGGGCGGGTCGCCGCCCCACACGCGGGACACCAGTTCGGCGGTCATCACCGGCTCACGAGCGTCGATCAGCAGTGCGGCGAGAACGCAGCGCTGCCGGCTGTGCCCGGTGTCGACCTCGCGGCCACCGTCCTCCAGTCCGACCCAGCCGAGCAGCCTGAATTCCACGCGTTCTCCCATTCAAGGATTGCTCAAGGTTTTTCGCCCGCCTCTCACTCATCGTCGTATCACCTCGCTCCGTAAGGGGGACCATGAAACGACGAAGGACGAAGATGGTGGCAGCCGTCGCAACGAGCGTGCTCCTGCCTGTCGTACCGGCGCAGGCGCAGGCCGCCTTGAGCCTGATCAGCCGGCTTGGCTCAGCGCCGACCGCAGCTTTTTCGCCGGCCGCTGCGTCAATGGCCACGCGATGGACAAGACCGGACGGCGCGTGCCGTTCCGGTTCACGCTCTCGGTCGACGTGGGGCGGGTGCCGCTCTCGCTACGCCGGCGGCTCTACGCGGCCAACCACGCCTACCGGTCGCACCAGGTCGACTTCACCCTGCCAGGCGGCAGTCAGCGCATGGCGCGGCAGAGCCACTAGAGCGTCCGGCGGATCAGCGCGGCCGTCTACTACGACGACGGCGTCCACTCCTCCAACCCGGTCGACGTCTCGGTCCGCTGCGTGTCCCCGCGCGACGATGCCGTCCTCAGCAGCGGTCGGCGGGTGAGGCGTGATGCGCCGATCGACGCGCTTGGACCTGTTTTGGCATGCGGTCGTATTGGAGTCCCGGTCGTACCACTTATCCACTTCTCTATGGCAGACAAGGAGATCACCATGAAAGCACGCCGACTTCTCGCCGCCGCGGTAGCCCTCGCGCTGCCCTTGGCGGCCGGGTTCACCACGGTGCCGGCGAGCGCGACCGTCCGCACCCCGCTCGACCACTGCGACGGCGGGGACTCCCCCGACCGCGTCCTGCGCGCCACTCTCGACGGGGAGGACGCGCGGGGGGTGAGCGTCGGCACGCTCATCCCAGGCGACGTCTTCTCCGCGCGCACCGACGACTTCTCCATCCTGCGCATCAACTGGTGGGGCACCACGAAGGAGCCGGACGGCGACGAGGGCCAGATCGCCGGGCCCGGCTGGCCGGCGCCGACGCTCGCACCGTACATGCTGATGGTGAAGGCGTTCTCGCAGGTCACGAAGCGGCCGATCCGGCTCGACGACGGGGAGCTCAGCACGACCGCGTGGCGGCCTGTCGGATCCAACAGCCCTTGCTACACCTATCGCGGCTCGTCGAGCGGTCGCCTCCGATTCCAGGTCAATGATCCCAAGCGGGACGACAACGGCGGCCAGGAGAACATCACCGTCCTCATCTTCCGCCGCCCCTGACCCATGCCCGCTCGGCTTTCCGGTATCTGCCACGGCGTGGCGTCAGAGGTTTTCAGGATGCCCATGCCCGCTTCCCGCCATACCGGATTCCCCTACGTTCGGGTGCCACTCGGAAGGCCGCGGGGCACCCGATGCGTCTACCGCCTACATTCCGACAACGCTTGCGTCTACCACGAAAGGGGAAGGGATGATGTGGAAAAGCCGTCTTCTGCGAGCTGTGGTGGCTGTTGCCGCTCTTCTCTCAGTGACCGGGCCCATCTCTCCTGCTCATGCGGCGACGATCTCGCCCAAAGCGATCTACAGCGTGATCGGCGGCCGATGCCTGGATGTGAGCTCCTACGCCAACGGGACGCCTGTTGTCCTGTGGGACTGTCACGGCCGGGACAGCCAGCAATTTCGTCGCGCGACCGACGGCACGATCAGGTCCATCGCCGGCAACCGGTGCCTCGACGTCAGCAGCTACGCCGCAGGCACGCCGGTCGTCCTGTGGGATTGCCATGGCCGGGCCAGCCAGCGCTGGGAGTGGTGGGATGGCGTGCTCCGCAGCACCGCCAGCGCCCGCTGTCTCGATGTGCGTAGCTACGCCGCAGGATCGCAATTGATTCTCGCGGACTGCCTGGGGCAGCCCAGCCAGCAGTTCAGTTGGAACTTCCGTCATGTCGCCGGAGACAAGTGCTGGGACGTGTCCTCCTATGCGGACTATACGCCGGTCATCCTGTGGGATTGCGCCGGTCAGCCGAGCCAGCGGTTCCGGTGGGACCTTGGCGGCGCCATCCGCAATGTCGCCAGCGGAAAGTGTCTCGGAGACGACGGCCACCTTTTCCTCATCTCATGCAACTTCGCGTCCGCATTTCGCTATTTCAGCAGCGAAACCGTCAGCTCAAGTGGAGCGTGTGTGGACGTGAGCAGCTACGCCAACGGGACACCCGTCATATCGGTCCCCTGCACCGGAGGGCCGAGCCAGCGCATCAACTGGTAGCCGGCCGACCTCCTCTTCCGCGATATCTGAAGCATCCGACCGCAGCGTGCCCGCACCGACGAAGCCACTCACGAGGCTCGCATCGTCACGGCGAGGGCGCGCTCCGTCGTGCGAACACGGCAGGCATGGACACGCGATCTTCTATCCCGTACATACGAATACTCGGGTGGCTGGGCGGGAACCGCTGGGTGCTCTACGCCTGACACCGACGAAGAGTGGGTGGTCACTGAACGATGTGGGTCCGGTCGCCTGATCGCGCGTGCCAGGTGAAGCCGTCGGGGTCGGTGAAGGGGCCGGCGGCGCCGGCGAGCACGATGCCGTGGGCTCCTGTGCCCTCTTGGGGGACGCCGGTGTCCCTGGCGAGGGCGCGGCGCGGGTAGAGGGCCAGGGTGACGGCCGACGACGGGGTGTTGAACTCCACGTACTTGCCGCCGAAGCTCTTGGCCACGGCCAGGCCACGCTCGACGTAGAACCGCTTGCTCGCCTTGACGTCCACCACGCCCAGCAGGAGGGCGACCTGGTCGACGTGCCGGGTCGCGGGGCCGGTGTCCTTCTTCGCCGAGGACGCGATCTTGCAAATCGTCCCGTCCGGCGCGCGCACGACGCCGCCGTAGCCCCAGAAGCTCTTCGTGGCCGGCTTCAGCGTCGTGGCGCCGGCGTCGAGGGCGGCGGCGATGAGGGCGTCGACGTTACCCGGCTGGGAGGTCACGAGGGACAGCGCGAACCCGCGGAACCCCGTCGTCGGCGCGTCGGAGGCGCGTACGTCCACGTAGGGGCCCAGGCCGACGGCCTGGTAGAAGGCGTCCGCGGCCGTGGGGTCGGAGACTTCCAGGGTGACGGATTCGAAGAAGGTCATGACAGGTCCTTTGCGCGAGATGAGTCGGTCGTGCGGCCGGCGGCCACAGGAAGGCGGGAAAGTCGGTCCTGCGGCCTGCGGCCGGCGGCCACGGAAAAGCGGAAGGGCGTGCTCACTGGTCCTGAAGAAGGCCGAGGACGTTGCCGTCGAAATCGGTGACGGTGGCCACCAGGCGGCCGCCGCCGACGTCGTGCGCGGCCTCCTTCACGGTGGCCCCGGCGGCGGTCAGTTCGGCCAGCTTCGCCTCGATGTCCGGTACGTGCCAGTAGGCCACCGGCGAGGTCATGCCCTGAGGGCCGCCGCCCGGCACCAGCCCGATGTGCTGGCCCTCGGCCTCGAAGCCGACGTAGTAGGGCGAGTCGGCCTGCGGCGGGATGCCGAGCAGTGCGGCGTACACCGCCTTGGCCTTGGCCAGGTCGGACACGGGGTGCAGCACGGTCTTGATCGTCGGGATGGAAGAGCCGGTCATGGTCAACTCCTGTGGTCGTGGTCATGTTGTTCGCGTGGGTGCGTTGTTCGCGTAGGTCGCTTGCTCGGCGGGTCCCGCTGTTCCGGTGGGTCCCGCTGTTCCTGTGGGTCCCCTCGTTCCGGGTGGGTCCCCTCGTTCCGGTGGCTCCCCTCGTTCCAGTGGGTCCCCTCGTTCCGGTGGGTCCTGGTTCCGGTGGGTTCGTTGTTCGCGTGTCGCGTTGTTCGCGTGGTCACAGCCTCTCTCGCGGCCCCGCCGGCTCACATCCGTGGTGGCCACGGAATCGCACCACGGATCGACACCACGGATACGGCACGGAGGGAATGCGGCAGACTGGGACAGTGGTGGCGGAAGTGGAGATCTCGCCTCGGGAGTCCGAGGTGCTGGAGCTCGTCGGGGCCCATCTGACCAACGCCGAGATCGCGACCCGGCTCTGCATCTCGGTGCGTACCGTGGAGAGCCACGTCTCCTCGCTGCTGCGCAAGCTGGAGGCGCCGGATCGGCGGGCGCTCGCCCGGCGCGCACCCGGGCCGGTGGGCGTCGAGCCGGTAGGCGGCGGACCGATGGGCGCCGGTCCAATGGGCGCCGGACCGATGAGCGGCTGGCCGGTAGGCGCCGGACCGGTAGGCGCCGGACCGTCGCGGCAGGCGCCCGTACTGCCCGCCCCGCTGACCTCGTTCATCGGACGCGTGAGCGAGCGGGCCGAGCTGATCGAGCTGATCACTGCGTGCCGCCAGGTCACGGCCGTCGGTCCCGGCGGAGTGGGCAAGACAAGGCTCGCGTCGGCGGTGGCCGCCGAGGCGGCCGGCGCGTACGCCGACGGGGTGTGGTTCGTCGACCTGGTCCCGGTCACCGACGCGGGCATGATCGCGACCGCGGTCGCCGGGGCGCTCGGCCTCGGCGAGCAGCCCGGCCGCGACATGACCGCCTCCGTGGTCGCCGCGCTGGCCGACCGCCACGCGCTGCTGGTCCTGGACAACTGCGAGCAGGTCGTGGACGGCGTCGCGCTGTTCCTCGGGAGGCTGCTGACGGCATGCCCCCGGGTGACGGTGCTGGCGACCAGCCGGACCCGGCTGATGGTGCCGTTCGAACGGGTGTATCCGGTCCCGCCGCTCTCGCTTGACGGCGAGTCGGACGCGGTCGCGTTGTTCATGGAGCGGGCCGCGGCGGCCGGCCGCCCGCTGGGTCCCGCGCCGCGCGGCCAGATCGCCGCGATCTGCGAACGCCTGGACGGGATGGCGCTGGCGATCGAGCTGGCCGCCGCCCGCTGTCCCACGCTCGGCCTGGACGGCATCACCGCCGCACTGTCCCACCCGCTGCGGATGCTCACCGGCGGCTCCCGCGCCGACGAGCGGCACCGTTCGGTACGAGCGGCGCTGGACTGGAGCCACGCCCTGCTGGAGCCGGCCGACCGAGCGCTGCTGCGCCGGGTGTCGGTGTTCGTGGCGCCGTTCACCGCCGCCGCGGCCGCGGAGGTGGCCGGAGGCCAGGAAGGCATCGTCGCCGACGGACTGGCCCGGCTCGCCGAACAGAGCCTGCTGGCGGTGACCGCGTCTCCGGGCGGCACCGAGTACCGAGCGCTGGAGACCATCCGCCAGTACGGCACCGAGCGGCTCGACGAGGCCGGCGAACTGGCCGACACCCGATCCCGGCACCTTCGCTGGTGCCTGGCCAGGGCCGCCGACCTCGCGGTGACCGGGCAGGAGTGGCGGGCCCGGTTCGACCTGGTGGCCGACGACCTCCGCGCGGCCCTGGCGTGGGCGGCCGACCGGCCGGAGCAGCGCGCGGACGCCTATGAGCTCGCCCGGCACCTGGCGGAGCTGACCTTCACCCGCAACCTGACCGGCGAGTCCCAGCGGCGCTACGAGCAGGCGGCCGCGCTCGCGACCGACCCCGCCGCCGGCGCCTCGATGCTCCGGCAGGCCGCGGCGGTGGCCGGCTGCCGGACGATCGGCGATGACATGTACCGGTTGCGCCGCGCCGCCGCCGACGCCGCCCACGCGGCCGGCGACACCGCCGGCGCCGCCGCCGACCTGGCGGGCGCCGCCACCATCGCGTTCCGGTTTTCGACCATGTTCGTCCGGCTGCCGTCCCATGAGGAGGCGCTCGCGCTGCTCACCGAGGCGCAGGAGGCGGCCGGCGACGATCCGGCCGCGCGGGCCGCGGTGGCACTGGCCGAGGCGGCGGTGCTCACCGACGCGTTCGGCGCCGCCCAGGGCCCGCCCGGCAACGCCGTACCCGAGACGATCGCGCGCGCCGAGCACGCGGTCGAGCTCGCCCGCCGGACCGGCGACCCGCTCGCCGAGTCGGCCGCACTCGACGCGCTCACCGGCGCGCAGAGCTGGGCCGGCGACACCTTCGCCACCGCGGCCACGGCCCGGCGCCGCATCACGCTCCTGTCATCTCTGCCGATCTCTCCGGCCGGCACCCACGAGCTGATCGACGCGCTCGCCATCGCCACCGAGGCCGCCCTCGGCGCGGGCGACGTACCGGCCGCCCGCCGCTGGGCACGCCAACTGGCCGACCATCCGTCGCTGGCAGAGGTCGGTCATCGCGCCATGTGCCGGCTGCTGATGGTCGACGCGCTCGCGGGCGACGTCGACGAGGTGCTCACCGGCAGCGTCCGGTTCCTCGACGCGTGGCGGCGGGCCGGCAGCCCCTCGCGGACGCTCCTCCGTCCGGCGGTGGCCGCCGTCGCGATGATCCACGGCCTGCGCGACGACGGGGACGCGCAGCGCGAATGGCTGGGAATCCTGGACGAACTCGACACCCCGCCCGAGCACACTTACGGCTACGGGGCGGTCTTCGACGCGATCCTCCTGCTGCACCGCGGGCAGGCGGCGGAGGCGCTGGAGCGGACGGCCCCCGAGCCCAGGCAGGTGTGGAAGTGGGTCACCTGGATCTGGCACCACTGGTACGTCGCCCTGCGCACCGAGGCCGCCGTGCTCGCCGGCAGCCCCGACGCACGCGACCGCCTGGCCGAGGCCCGGACCGTCGTGGCCGGCAACCCGGTCGCCGAAGCTCTCGTGGACCGGGCCCAGGCGCTGCTCGACCATGACCAGGAACGGCTGCTCGCCGCGGTGGACGCCTTCGACACCGCCGGCTGCCGCTACCAGTCCGCCCGAACCTTCCTCCTCGCCGGCGCCCCCCGCGGCGCCACCGCCCTGTCCGCCCTCGGCCTCTCCCTCTTGGTCCTGTGACGCCTCGGCCGCTACCTGACCTCAGGTCCCCGACCAGGCGGCCGCATGGGGCCGGACGCCAAGCCGGCTGAGAGGGAGGCGGTGGCGAAGACCTTCTGTGCGGGGGCGATGGCCCGCGGTCTCCGGACGCGCGATCAGGCGACCACCTCGGTCAAGACCTATATCCGAGTCAAGACCTTCAGGGACGACCGCGTCCCTGTCGTGGTGTGACCGAGCGGAACACGGCACAGCCCCGCGGAACCGATGGAAGGGTTCAGAGCTTGACGAGCTTGGCGTAGGGAGCGTTGATGCGATACGTCTTCACCCCGAAGTTGACGATAACGGCGACATCGTCATCGACGCCGACGACCCGGCCGAGGCCGTGTCTGTCGTGGCTCACGAGGTCCTGCACGACGAAACACTCAAGAGGAGGCGTAGGGGGCACAGGAACGTTGAAGGGACTTCCAGGCAGGACTCGCCGGACCGCGGCTAGGTTGCGTCTCATTTGTGCCAGTATGCGGCCTGCGGTGGCATGAATCGAGCTCAGCGCTCCACCCGAGACCGTACTGCAGCACCGCCACGTGAATCACGGCCTCTTCGGCCGGCGCCCTGCGAACGTGCGTCCTTGAGCGACATCGCAGTCCCAGCGAGATCCGCCCTGTCACTTACGTGAGGTGCGGATGGTCAGGCGGCCATAGGGGAGATTGCCGGTGACGTGGACGTCGAGGCCGCCCAGGCGTGGGCGGGCCGGGGTCTTGCAGGTCACGCGGGCCCAGGCGGCGTGGACTCCGTTGGTGTTCGCGCCGGCGCCCGGGGGCAGGATGATCGTGGCGTGGCCGTAGGTCAGCCGGAGTTCGATGTCGACACGCCGGTGCGGGATGTGGGCGCGGGACAGGTCGAGGCGCACCCTGCCGTACTGGGAGTCGACCCGTAGCCGGCGCGGGACCGGCCAGTCACCCGTCCGGGTGAGGTGCCCGCCGACGGACCACAGCCGGACCGTCTCGTCCGGCAGGTCGGCGACGACCGGCCGCAGTTCGTCCGCACAGGTGGCGGTGAGCGCCCGTTCGAGCCGCGACTCCAGCTCGGTCGAGCCGAGCCGGCCCTCCGCGTAGGCCTGCTGGACCAGCTCCACCGCCCTGTCCCGATCGGCCTCGTTCACCGGCTCACGGCCTTCTTGTACAGCCGGGTGGCCAGCGGCACGAACACGACCAGGAGCACGACCGACCACAGCAGCGAGACCGGCACCGCGTGCCGCAGCGGCCAGGCGCTCGGCGTGGGCATGGCCGGGCTGGTGTTGCCGAACAGCTCGCGCGCGGCCTGGACCAGCGTGGACACCGGGTTCCATTCGGCGATCGCCCCGAGCGGGCCGGGCAGGCGGCTGCTGTCGGCGAACGCGTTGGACAGGAAGACCAGTGGGAACGACACGATGGTCACGATGTTGTTGAACACCTCGGGCGTGCGCAGCGCCAGCGCCACGGTCGCCGTCACCCAGGAGAACGCGTAGGCGAACAGCAGCAGCATCACGAACCCGAGCAGCGCCTCCAGCGGCGAGGTGCGGATGCGCCAGCCGACGAGCAGGCCGACGAGCGACATGGTGACGATGCTGGTCAGGTTCATGATGATGTCGCTGATGGTCTGGCCGGTCAGCACCGCCGAGGGGGACATCGGCAGCGTGCGGAACCGGTCGAAGATGCCCTTCCGCAGGTCCTGGGTGAGGGTGTAGCCGGTGATCTGCGCGCTGGACACGATGGTCAGTACGAAGATGCCCGGCAGCATGTACTCGCCGTACGACATGCCAGGCAAACTGATCATGCTGCCGAAGACATAGGTGAACAGCAGGACGAACACGATCGGGAGCATGACCACGCCGCCCAGCAGGTCGGGCGCTCTGCGGATCTTCAGGGCATTGCGCTTGGCGATCGTCAGGCCGTCGGCGACGGCCAGCTGCATGGCGTTCAACGGCTGGTCTCCTTGGTCTTGTGGCCGGCCTGGTGTCCGGTGAGGGTGAGGAACACGTCGTCCAGAGTCGGCCGGCGCAGGCCGACGTCGCGCACGGTGATCCGCTCGGCGGCCAGCCGGCCGAGCGCGCTGGTCAGCGTGGCGGGGCCGTCGGACACCGGGATGGTCACCCGCAGCGCGGCGTCGTCGACCTGCAGGTCACCGGCGGCCAGCGGCGCCAGCGTCCGCGCGGCGGTCGCAAGGCCCGCCGCCGTGGCGACCGACAGCTCGATGCGGTCGCCGCCGACCTGGCCCTTCAGCTCGTCGGCGGTGCCGAGCGCGATCACCCGCCCGCCGTCGACCACGGCGATGCGGTCGGCGAGCCGGTCGGCCTCCTCCAGGTACTGGGTGGTCAGTAGCACGGTCGTACCTGCCGCGACGAGCTCGCCGATGACCTCCCACAGGCCGATGCGGGCCCGCGGGTCCAGGCCGGTGGTGGGCTCGTCCAGGAACAGCACGGGCGGGTCGGCGACCAGCGCGCCGGCCAGGTCGAGCCGGCGCCGCATGCCGCCCGAGTAGCCCTGCACGGGACGGTCGGCCGCGCCGGTGAGGTCGAAGCGCTCCAGCAGCTCGCGGGCGCGCTCCCGGCTGCGCTTGGCGCCGAGGTGGTAGAGGCGGCCGACCATCTCCAGGTTCTCGGCGCCGGTGAGGTGGTCGTCCACGGCGGCGTACTGGCCGGAGGCGCCGATGTGCGCGCGCAGCCGGCCGGCGTCGCGGACGACGTCGAACCCGGCGACGCTGGCGTGCCCGGCGTCCGGGACGAGCAGCGTGGTGAGGATGCGCACGGTGGTGGTCTTGCCGGCGCCGTTCGGGCCGAGCAGCCCCAGCACCGTCCCCTCGGGGACGCGCAGGTCCATGCCGTCGAGGGCGGTGACGGCGCCGTACTTCTTGACCAGGCCCTCGGCCACGATCGCGTCTGTCATCGGAGATCTCCTCAGGAACGGTGGACGAGAATGTCGCCATAGGTGGTGTGGGCCCGCACCTCGACGGTCCGGTCTGTTCCACTGGGGGCATCGCTGGGGTCGAGGGAGACGTCCACGGTGCCGTACTTGGAGCTCACGTCCAGCCAGGCGGCGGTGCCTTCGGCGACGCCGAGGTCCAGCCCGCCGCCGTTGGTCTCCAGGACGACCGAGCCGCGACTCACCTCGCCGATCTGCAGGCCGGCGTACGCGGTCTTGGCGGTGACCCCGGCCAGGGCGCGGTCCACGGCGAGGTCGCCGTGCCCGCTGTTCAGCCGCAGCTCGCCGGTCACCTCGCGGATGCGGACGCTGCCGTGGGCGGTCCTGACGGCCGCGGTGCCGTCGACGCGGCCGATGAGGATGTCGCCATGCGTCGTGATCACCTCGGCGTGGCCGGACGCGGCGGTGACGGAGATGTCGCCGTAGGTGCTCTTCAGCCGCAGCGCGCGAGCCTGCTCGACCCGGATGGCGCCGTAGGACGTGGTGCACGCCACCTCGCCGAGCGGACCCCGGCAACGCAGGCTCCCCACTGCGGTGGCGTCGATGCTGGAACCCGCCGGCAGGCTGACCGTCACGTCCACCGAGCCAGGGCCCACCAGCAGCGAACGCGCCCAGGACGCGAGCCCCGAGCCGGGGCGCTGCTCGCTCTCGCCGCGCACCACGAGCCTGCCGTCGGCGAACTCGACCTCGGTGTGCTCGGCGGTCCTTACGTCGGCGTCATTGTGCTCGTCGGTAGGACGGATCTCGACGACGGTGTCTTCACGGGCACTCGCCTCGACCCGGAAGGTGCCGTGCGGCATCTCGAAGATGGCGGAGATCGGTTCGGGGGTGTCGAAGGTCGGCATTCCGCTTCCCTGGTCGTAGGTCGGCGTGGACATCAGCGCACCCAGCCGCTGTAACGGTTGCCGGACTGCTGAGGCGGACGCCGGGCTCCGCTCCGGCGGGCGTCGCCGGGGTCGAGCGCGGTGGAGATCGCGCGCACCAGCCAGGCGTTGACCGACAGCCCGTCGCGGGCGGCCGCCTCGTCGATGCGCGGCTTGAGATGCTCGGGGACGCGCAGGGAGATGCGGGACGTACCGCCGTCATCGACCTCTGGGGGCGGCGGCGCGGACGGCCGTTCGTCCTCGTACGCGGGGGTGGTGGGCGGTGACGTCACGACGAACGCGGGGTCGCGGCCACGCAGGCGCACCTCGACCGAGCCCGGCGCGAGGTCCTGGGTGATCTCATCGGCGGCGGCCGACAGGGCTTCGAGCAGCGCGAGCCGCGTGGCCGACTCCAGCGCGGCGGCAAGCCGCTCCGCCAGCGCGCGCGCTTCCTCCCCGCCCGCACCCGCGGCGATCGCGAGCTCCCGACGAAGGTGATCGACATACGGCGCAAGGTCCATGACGCCAATATGACACCATCATGGCGTCATCACAAGCGAGTGAAGGTCATCCTGATGACGCCACCTAGACGTCAGATAGTATTTTGCCTGGTGGCGGTGCCCGGCAATCGGCGAAAGACACCCGCACGTCCTGCTCGGGGACGCTTTGGAGGCGGAACCTGGCTGACACGGCACGTGAAGTGGCTCGGTCCGCTCTTACAGTCGCTACGGCCTACGGCCTACGGGCGACGGCATCGATCTTCATCCCGACACGGGCCCTTCACCGATGGCTCCAGAAGGCGGCGAGTCACAAGCGGCCGAACGCGGCGGCTTCAGCCGGCGACTGTGGCTCGACAGGGTGACATCAACCGGGTGATCCCTGCCGAACTCCGAGAAGGTGGACCGCGTACGACGAAGCCAAGGCGCTTGATCCGACGGTCGCCGGCCATCCGCCGTCGGCGCGTGCGTGCTGCCGGCCGTGGTGCTGAGCAGCCGTGCGGACCGGCTGTTCCCGGTCGAGTTTCAGACCCTGCGTCGCCCAGCAGCGCCTCGGTGTCACTCCCGAGACCCTGCCCGAAGGTCATCTCGTCGCGCTCAGCCGACCCGAAGAACCGGCCGACGCCCTGGACCGGTGATGTCCACCTCGCTATCGCCGTCCCTTTGAATGAGGCCTTACCTCTCCCCCGCCGATCATCCGCGGGGTAAGCTCGGGATGATTATTTCATCACCTGATGAGTTATCTGCGAAGGGGCGCGGTGAGACATGCGCAGGACGCCTGCGACCGTCGGGAGTGCGGTGTTCTTTGCCGTGGCGCCCGGCGGTGTGGCTGGGTTCGGGCCGTGGTGGGTCACTCGCTGGCGGATGGCGGATCTGCCCGACGGACTCTCGTGGGCCACCGTCCCGCTCCGGGTGGTCGGGGTGATGCTCATCCTGGCGGGGGGCGCCGTGCTGGTCGACGCCTTCGTGCGCTTCGTGACCGAAGGGTTCGGGACGCCCGCGCCCGTCGCGCCTCCCGAGCACCTGGTGGTCGGCGGGCTGTACCGGTATGTCCGCAACCCGATGTACGTGGGAGTGCTCGCGGCCATCGTCGGCCAGGCGCTCCTGCTCGCCCGGTCTGGGCTGCTCTGGTACGCCGCCATCGCGTTCGTCGCGGTCTTCTGCTTCGTGCGACTGTACGAGGAGCCGTCTCTGCGCAGGAGCTTCGGCGCCGAGTACGAGGAGTACCGCGCGGCCGTACCCGGCTGGTGGCCTCGGCTGCACCCGTGGGCCAGGACATCCAGCGGGTGACCGGCCCTCAAGGGCGAGACGCTGCTCATTCGGGTAGAAGCGACACGGTCGTGCCGCCTTCCGGAACGGACGAGGGCACACGTCAGTGATGTTCGGTGAATGCGACGACTGGCTCGGGTGCGCCGCGACCGGTGGATGGTCGGTACGTGGCGCGGCGGGGGCTGGGACCCCGTTCGGTGTGATCGTCAGGCCCGGCAGGGAAGGGCCGGCCAAGCGGGTCACACGGTGGTGATGGTCCGCTGGTTGTTGGTGTTGGGTGCCTGAAGCTCTACTCAGCCTCCTTCTACCGGCAGCGAGCGGGCCAGTGCCCGTTGTTCGGTGCGTACCTCTGAGAGACGCTGGTGGAAAGGGCTGTGGCGGTTCTGGTCGAGGTTGAGCGGCAGTACCAACGACCTGATGAGCTCCGCCTCAAGCGTCCAAGGGCTGTCCACGGCGGCCCAGACGACCTGGGCGTGCCGAGCCATCCAGTCGGTAAGCCGAGCCTCTCCCTCATGTCCGAAGGTCATGGTCTTGCCGCTGCGCACCCGACGCAGGCCGATCCCCAGCTCGTCCGCGAGGAGACAGCCGAGGGTGAGGCGCAAGGTGGAACCCTCCGCGTTGCCGCGGTAGTGGTACCGGACCCGGCTGCGGATGGTCTGCCGACTCGGAGCACGCCCGTTCGTTGGTGGCGCTTTCGGCGAAATGCCGACGTAGAGCAGCACGGCACCATGCCGCTCGTGACAGCCGTCGAGCGGCACCCCCGGCGGTGGCGACGTGAAATACCAGGCATAGACACCGGCCACCGCCGGCATTGGGCAGTCCCGTGCCCGGATCTCCTCCGCGCTGTGAAGCCGGGCAGGACGAAGCAGGGCGTCTTCCGGCGTCACAGGAAGGTCCCACCAGTCCTGCCGGCGAGACGCCGCTTTGCCCGATATGAGGAGAGTTTCAGCACAAATTGGAAGAGTACGCGCAAGGTCCGCTACGGGATATACGCGGTGATCTTCCTTCTCGAAGAGCCGCAAGTCGGCGACGGCCTGGGGACGACCGAGATGATCATCGGTCGTAGTAGACGTTTGCGGCAAGCACGTCCACGACCCGGGGTCCGTCGGCGAACCGTGGGCAGGCCCTACCTACACAGACGATCTGAGGGACCGTTGCCAGATGCGGACGAACGGGCCGCCGACCGGTCGGCTCCTCGGGATGCGTTCATCCCGACAGCGGGGTAAGCCGGAGGACGTGCCCTGGCCGTGCCGCAAAGAATCTGGTCATACGACGAAGCCGGGATGGGTCGCGGCCGGAGGAGAGGGCTCGTGAACCTCGGCGGGCGGGCCGACGGCTCGGTGGTGCCGACGGGCCGCTCGCGGTCGGTGAACTTCGGTTGCCGTGAGGCTGGTACTTCGGTGTCGTGGGCGAGTATGAGCGTCCTGGTCCCGGCGGGGGTCATGGGGTGGAGCGCGTGAGGTGAGTGTGGAGGCGCTTGCATTCGTGGATGAAGCGGATTGTTCGGCGGCTCTTCGCGAAGTCGGCGATTATCGGGATCTCGTCGCGGGCGTTGGTCCAGTGGGCCACGTCGGTGGCGAAGGCTACGAGGTCGGTGTGGGTTACGGTGATGCGCTGGCCCTCGCGCGGGAGCATTTCGGGCAGTAGGGCGCGGAGGATGCGCCACACCTCGTGGTGGCCGCCGGCTTCGGCGAGCTCGGTCAAGGCCGTGATGGCGGGGCGGGTCTCGCGCCAGGTGCGGCGTAGGACCAGGGCGAGCTGGCGGCCGATCGCCTCCGCGGGGAGCTCGCCCCTCGCGGCCATGCTCAGGATGAGCGGGATGACGCCGGGCACGCCGCCGGCCAGGAGGAAGGCGAGGATCACCCCCGTGGACTCGCCCATCGGGCCCTGGGCGGTCTCCAGGCCGGCGATCTCCGTCGGCCTCACCCAATCGCCCCAGTGGCCGCGCAGCAGGAAGGGCAGGAAGTTGACGGCCACGACCTCACGGTGCGAGGGCAGCATGGCGGGCCATGCGCTGAGCGTGCCGCCGGACTCGTCGAGCGCCCAGTCGGACGGCCGGCGCAGCAGCACCTCGTCGATCAGCCGATGACCGGTCGGGGCCGTCATCCGCAGCATGGGCGTCAGGCTGACCTCGGTGAAGTGCTCAGGTTCGTCGTCGCCGAACTCGACCATGGACGCGCCGACCATGTGGCGCCACACGTGGCCGCAGTCGGGGTCGGCCATGCCGTCGCCGGCGAGCCAGCGGGCGGCCGAGCGCGCCGCGTCCGAGTCGACCTTGGCCGCCCGGTCGGCCGCGGCGGGGTGGGCGCCTCGGGGCAGCCGCAGCAGTGCTTGGGCCAGGTCGGCCGGGAGTGGCTCCACGCCGGCGGCGGCGCAGGTCTCCAGCCGGTCGACCAGCACGTCGGGGTCGAGGTGGCCGCTCATCCAGGTCGGGGTGGCCAGCAGCACCGGCGGGAGGGCGCCGTCGCGGAGGGCATCGGCGAGTTCGGCGTAGCGGTGCAGCAGGAACTCGTGCGGCGGAGAGACGCGATTGGGGTGGGGCAGGTGGTTGCGCCGCCCCCACTCGTCGTGCTCGGGCAGTTCCCTGGGCATGTAGGAACGCAGCCGGGGCGGGACGAAGACGACGGTCACCTGCACGAGCGGCTCGCCTGGCTTCGGCGCAGGCACCTGCTCCCCCGCCCGCATCGCCGCGATCCGCGCGGAGTCCACACCGAGCTCGGCCATGCGCTCGTAGGCGCCGTCGAGGACGAACGACGGCATGGCCTCCACGGAGTCGTCGTACAGGACGCCGGGCCTCGTCCGCACCGGATGGGGGCTGTCCGGCAGTCCGCGTATCCATCCCTCGGCGCCGTGGTGCCGCGGTTGCTCGGCGTCGGTGGGGGCGTCATATAGGTGGATGCGGCCCCGGGCGAAGGGGACCTGCCGGTCACCCTCGTGGGCCACCGCCTTGTCCGGGCCGTCGTCGCTGGTCCAGGTGATGGAGAACGCGCGGAGCGGGGCGTCGTCGTCGAGATAGCGGCCCTGCCGGTAGGCGCCGATCATCGTGATCCGCTGGGGCGACGGCTCGGGGTCGGGCTCCTCGACACGGGTGAGGGCGCGCACGCGCACGGAGTGGTGAGCGCCGTCCCAGAACTTCTCCGGCGCGATCGGCGGTTCCTCCGGCGCGCTGCCGGGGGTGACGAGCTCGGCGGACAGCGCGGACTGCCAGTCGGCGGGGTTGACGCGCACCTGCCTGGACCGCCAGCGGCCGTGGTCGTGCTCGACGTGGGGCCTGAGCCTGCGCCGCAGTTCCGCCCGGTCGTCGGCGATGCCGGCGACGAAGGCCGCCAGCCAGCGCTCCTGGCCGACCCAGCGCTCGTGGTAGTTCGGGGAGATCGACGGCTCCGGGAAGCGCCGCGCCTCCGGAAGCTCGGGCAGCGGCGGGAACTCCTTCCGCGCCGGCGCTTCCTCGACCGGGGTCTCCCCGCCGAACCGCTCGGCCAGCTTCGCGCCCAGGTGGGCGGGGAGGTGGCGGGCGCCGTCGAGGATGGTCTCGGCGTGGCCGGCGAGCCGGTCGGCGTATTTCAAGGTCAGCTCGGCCGCGCGGTTGCGCACGTCGAAGGACTTGTGCGCGTACGCCGTGGTCAGCGCGGTCACGAAGTCGGCGGCCGTCTCGGGCGTGGCCTTGATGGCCTGGTCGAGCCAGCGCAGGCCCGTGGCGGCGAGCTTGGCCTCCTCCCGGAAGGTGAGCGCGTCGACCGCCTCGACCAGGTCGGCCTGGTCGAGCGGCATCGCTCCGCGCACCTGCCCGGCGGCCAGCTCGGCCACCGTGCCCGGAGCCGACGGCAACAACCGCAGGTAGTCGCGCAGGCGGGAAGCGGACTCCGCCGGCGTGGGGTCGAGGAGCGTGTGCAGCCGGACGAAGAACCGCAGGTCCTGCGCCTCGCCGCCGCGCAGGAAGCGGCTCACGCAACCGTCGAGTACCTGGTCTCTGGGCAGCTCGCGGGCAGCGGCGGCCAGCCAGCGGGTCGGCCGCGGCTCCAGCCGCTCGTCACGGAGGGCGCGGCCCGCGCCGTCGGCGGTGAAGATCCGGGGCAGCAGCACGGGGGTCAGCGGGTCGGCGGCCACGCTCGGCGCGGCCAGCCAGGCGGCCACCAGCGGGTCGTGGTCGGGCGGCACGGCGCCGGAGGCACGCAGCAGCGCCACGGCCGGCGGCGCGATGCGGTCGGCGGAACGGCGCACCCGCTGGGCGAGCCGGATCGCGACGTCACGACGCCACTCCAGGGGGCGGGTGGCCGCCACCCGGCACACCTGGGCGACGTCGATGTCCTCGGCCCAGCGGCGGTTGACGTCGCGGCTCATCATCCAGGTCACCGCGGCCGCCGGGCCGGTGATGACGCCGACGCCGGTCAGCAGCAGCCCGCCGGCCAGTTCGTCGAGCAGGTCGCCGACCTCCCAGGAGGCCATCTCCTCGAAGTCGTCGGGATGCTCGGCGCGCACCTGCTCGGTGCGGGCGCGGCGCAGCTCCTTGACCAGGCCGGGCAACCGCCCGCCCAGCTCCGCGCGTTCCTCCTCGGTGAGCGTGACCAGCCGGTCGGCCAGGCGGGTGACCTGGTTGCGCGTGACCAGCTCGCAGATCTCCGTCCAGAGGGTCATCGGGAGACCTCCACGGCGGCGCGGGCGACGATGCGGGCGGCGAGCACGTGTTTGCACGGCCCGCGGGAGCCGCGATGGTCCCACCACCACTCGCAGGTGCACGAGCCGTCGGCCAGCGAGACCCGGCGCGCGCCGCCCGAAGTGTGGACGGTGGCCGACTCGCCTTCGAGGCGAACGGCGCCCGCGTCGACGAGCTTGCGCGCCTTGGCCAGCCGCGGGTTGAGCAGGATCACGTTGTCCTTGTCGTAGGGCAGCTCACGGTGGAAGTGGGCGGCCTCGGCCAAGTCGTAGCCGACCCGGCCGGCGGCGCCGAGCCGGGTCAGCGCGGCCCGCACCCGGGCGGCGGGGATGCCCGCCCGGGCGGCCAGCAGGCCGATCTCGACTTCGGGCTCGAAGTTCAGCAGCATGCCGACCACGTCAGCGTCGTTCTCGGCCTCGTCGGTGGCCAGGTCGTCGAGCACCGCGCCCTCGCCGGAGAAGCCGCGCCAGCGCTCGGGCGAGAGGGTGAGGGTGTACCGCATCCCGGGAAGCTCCAGCTCCCAGGCGCTGGAGGCCGCGTCGGCCGGGCCGTACACCCGGAGGGACTTCGCGAAGCGGAGCAGCGGCAGCAGGGTGCCGAGCCGGTTGGGGCCGGCGAGCTGGACCGAGCCCGGGAGCTGACGGTCGGAGACCTTCAGGTCACGGCCCGACTGCGCCACCCACACCGTGCCCTTCTTGGGCAGGCCGCGCAGGAACCGTACGGCCGCCATGCCGGTCAGCTCGCCGCGCTGGTCCATGCCCGAGGCGATGACCTGCACCTCGGCGAATCCGCGTAGCCAGCGCTCGGGCAGCGGAACCTTCTTCTCCACCACCGCGCCGTCCATCGTGGTCACGACCAACTCGTCGAGGCCCACCCCCAGGTGTAGCGGGTCGCGTGCGCCGATGCGCGCCAGCGCCTCGCGGAGCGGCGCGTTCACGTCGACGTTGGTGGTGCCCCGGTCGAACACCTCGCCGTCGAGCGCGCCGTTCAGCAGATCGAGCCGGGCGTACACCCCGCCGCAGGCCGAGAAGGACTCCAAGCGCAACCGGCCTCCGTCGCACGTCACCACCGGGTCCCGCACCCAACCGGGCCGCGCCTGGGGCTGGTGGTAGCGGGCCAGCGCCACATCGGCGACGCCGAGCAGGCCCGCCGCGGCGGGCGCCGCCTGGGTCACCACGCCGCTGAAGAACCGGGGCGCCACGGCCGCGCCGGACAGGGCACGCCCACCGGAGGTCGCCAACCCGAGACGACCGTCGACAAGAGAGGAAGGCGCAGCGTAGGTGTACGCCTGCGTCGCTGAGGTCATGGCCGGGACAGTAGATCCCCGCACCGACAAACCGGCGCGGCGGATGTCGAGGAGATGGAGGTTCCTGTGAACGTCCACGTCACCGATGGTGCCCGGGTGGGGAGGGGCAAAGTGAAGCACCTCGCCGTTTCCGAAGCCGAACGTGACGGCGTCTGTGTGATGCGGTGAAACAATCAAGCCGGATCGTCCGCCAAGAGACGTCTGAACTCAACGGCGACGTCTGACCGCGAGATACTCCCTCTGCGGGATGCCGAACCAATCATCGTCAACCGTCGCGCCACTCAGCCGGGCCGCCACGGTGAAGGCCACCGCCACGCGCTCGTCGAAGTTCTGCCCGGTGGTGAGTCCGGCCACCTGCAAGTCGTGATCCAGATGTGCTGGGTCGATTCCCTCTCGATCGAGATGTGGGGCGGTCAGCGACAATGCCGTCACAATCACGCCATCTCGAGCTAAGGTCACGCCGCTGTCGAGATTGACGGTCCAGTGGATGTTCATCGCCTGCCCTCCGCCGGAGGACAAGGAGCGGAGCCTATTTGGCTCCGCTCCTAGATAGCTCTGTGGTTCGACGACGAGGGTGTGAGCGTCGCCGATGGGCCCGACGAGGAGGATGGGCTGGTCACCGGGTACGCGCCAGCGTTCGGCGTTGAGCTCATGCATGGTGTGGAGAGTCACGGACGACGCATCCGCACCGAGAAGGCGGGCTACGTCGTCGCTCTGAAGATTACGGACCCACGTCCCGCAGAACTGCTCGAACAGTCCCACGTTCTCCAGCATGTCTGCCACTTCTCTGGCGTTCACAGACCCTCATCGCTATGCCGGGATGGGCGACACCGTCATGTAACGCTCACAGGCCCCGGCGAGCTCAGATTATGAATGCCGAGTGATGTTAATCAGGCAAAATCTGCCGGACTAACGCCCGATGCGGTATCCCGCTGAACATCCGCGGTTCCCGGTCAGTCCACCTGCTCATCGGTGTACCTGGCCACCACTCACTCGCCCCTTGCCTCGGGGACGTCGACGCGCACGAGTCGCGGAAGCGCTCCACTGCGCCTACGACGACTCCGCACCTGCCGGGAAACGCCGACGTCCCTGCCCGAGGGGGAGGCGGACGACGATGAAGCCGATACTCGCGGCAGCCACTGTCCACACGATCGTCTGCCTATGGTCTGGACTACCTCGTTCCTGCCGGGCGGGAGTTCGACCGCCCTGATCCAGAGCGACTGCGCGACTGGCTGGCCGACTACTCCCTGGGCGAGTTGTGGGAGAAGAACCTGCTCGGCGGCAGGCCACAGGCCGAGTCCCTGTGAGCGGGATCCGCCGGCTGCACATCCTGTGCGAGGGCCAGACCGAAGAGACCGTCACCCGCGAGGTCATCGAACCTTACCTGCAGCGCACTGACCTCTTCGTCACGCGATCCATCTTCACCACCAAACGCCCCGCGGGTGGCGCTTCCCACAAGGGTGGATCGTCCACATGGGGCAAGCTCGATGCGGAGATCCGCCTGCTCTTGCGCGACTCCTCCCATCACCGTGCTGACGACCCTGCTGGACTACTACGGGCTCCCTGCCGACGTTCCCGGGATGGCGACACGCCCGCCCGGTTCGCCATACGACCGGGTGTGCTACGTCGAGCGTGCCATGACCGAAGCCGTCGGTGACCATCGTTTCGTGCCTCACCTGGTCCTACACGAGATCGAAGCATGGGTGCTCCTCGGCCATGAGGCCCTCGGCGAACTCACCGGCGATGCCGCCTTGGCAAACGCCGCAAAGGCGATCGTGATCGACGCCCAGGGCGCTGAACTTGTCAATGACGGAGCCGCCACCGCCCCGTCCAAACGGCTCCTGCGCCTCTACCCGCGCTACCGCAAGACATCCGACGGCCCACTGGTCATCGCCGAAATCGGCATCGACGACATCAGGAATGCCTGCCCCCACGCCGATGCCTGGTTCGAAGCGGTGAACGCCACTCTCGCAAAGCAAGGATGACCGTTCCAACTCGGCCGAGGCAACAGTCGCGGCTTCGCTGAGGCCCTTCCCTGACGCGGAGACACTCCCTCATGGGCAAAACCCTCGCAGGATCTTGGGCTTTCAGGCCAGGTCGGTGAGCCTGTGGTGCGTGCGCCCTCGAGCAGGTCACCCGCGTGGCGCGCTCAGGTCTGGTCGCCGCCAGGGTAGGCGATGCGGGTGAGCAGGTGCTTGAGTTGGTCGGCCTCTTCGGGGGTCAGCTCGGCGACCAGGCGTTCGGTCAGGGACTGCGCCGCCACGTGGGCTGCGTCGAAGAGTTCGAGGCCCTGGGGGGTGATCTCGACGGCTCGTACCCGCCGGTCGCCCGGGACGGTTTTGCGTACGGCCAGTCCCCTTTGCTCAAGGTCGTCCACCACGCGCATGATGCCCGCCTTGTCCGAGCCGGTCGCCGTCACCAGGTCCTTCTGCAGGGTGGGCCCGTGGTCGACCAGCACCAGCAGGACGGCGAAATGCCGCAGCTCGATGCCGAGCGGCCGGAGCGCCTCCGTGGCCGCCGCGGCGGCGCGCCAGTGCGCACGGCGCAGCAGCAGGCCGAGGGCGAAAGGCGAGGCGTCCCCAGGACGGCCGGTGGCACGCGGGGCGGTGGGACCGTGGGGCTTGTCGGCGGCCATGGGAGAACACTATCTGGTATCTCTTCGTTCGATACGGTATCGATTGATACTAGATCGAAACCGTTATCGACCGCATGATCGTCCGGTTGGGGGGGACGAGACGACCCTGCACGTCCGGTTCCGCGGGCGAGACGGCACTGCACGTCCGGTTCTGCGGACGGGACGACCCTGCACGTCCGAGCGCGTACGCGGGTCGGACGTGGGGTCGTCGGCTACCAGGAGCACTTCGCGGACGATCGCGTACGCGGATCCGACGGGGGTCATCGGGTAACAGGAGCACTTCGGGTTCGAGCGCGTACGCGGGCCGGTGTGGGCAGTTGGGTACGGGAAGTTTGAGAGCCAGAGGAAGGCCGGGGGAAATGAAGATCGCTGTCATCGGGGGGACCGGCCTCATCGGGGCCCGGGTGGTCAAGATCCTGAACGCGGACGGGCATGAGGCGGTGTCGCACGCGAGGTCCAGCGGGGTGGACCTGCTCAGCGGGCAGGGCCTGGCGGATGCGCTGGCCGGCGCTGACGTCGTGGTCAACCTGACCAAGCCGCGGACCTTCGGCAACGCCTCCCCCGACTTCTTCCAGGCGACCATGGACAACCTGCTGAAGGCCGCCGAGGCGGCCGGTGTCGGGCACGCGGTCATCCTGTCCATCGTGGGCGTCGACCTGGTGCCCGAGCTGATCTACTACCGGGCGAAGGTGCTGGAGGAGGACATCCTGAAGGCCGGCCCCGTGCCGTACTCGATCGTGCGTGCCACGCAGTTCTTCGAGTTCATCGACACGGTGATGTCCTGGACCTCCGACGAGCACACCGTCCGCCTGCCCGCCACGCTCATGCAGCCCATCGCCGCGGACGACGTCGCCCGGGTCGTGGCCGACGTCAGCGTGAACGCACCGCTGCACGGCACCCGGGACATCGCCGGCCCGGAGGTCTTCCCGCTCGACGAGCTGGGCCGGATCGCCCTCGCCGCCCGTGGCGACCGCCGCGCCGTCGTCATCGACGACAGCGCCGGCATGTACGCCGCCGCGCGTGGCGACGCTCTTCTCGCCAAGGACGGCGCCGTGATCGCCACGACCACCTACCGGGAGTGGCTCGCGCGCTGACCATCCTCTGCCTCACACCGCCGCCGCTGAGGGCCTGACCGCTCGAGAATTCCGAAGGCGGGAACCGCGACCGGTTCCCGCCCTCTCCGATGTCAGCGTGCGGTGGTGAACAGGAGCGCGCAGTCCTGTACGGCCTCCACGCGGTGGCGGCGTCGGGGCATGACCAGCAGGTCGCCCGGCTGCCCGTCCCACGAGATGGGCCCGGCCACGAGCCGCGCCCATCCGTACAGCACGTGCACGGTGACCTCGCCGGGATGCTCGTGCTCGTGGATGTGTTCGCCCTGCCGCAGTGCGATGACGGTCTGCCGCAGCGAACGGTCGCGCCCGCCGTGGACGGTGGTGGCGTCGCGACCGCTGCCGGCCGCACGGGCGTGGGTGAGCAGGTCGCGGACGACCGCGTTGAGCGAGATCTTCGTCATGGCCGCGGCGCGCGGCGGTCGCGCCGCGCTTCCAGTTCCTCCGGCTCGACCACGGTCAGCATCGGCTGCCCGGGCGCGCAGAACATCGTCACCACGAACGCCGACTCCTCCTCGGCCAGGTGGTTGCCGTCCTGGTAGTGGATCACGTCCCCACCGGGCTCCCAGAACGCCTCGCCGGCCGGCACGACCCGCACGGGCTCGCCTTCGAGCTCGAAGTTGATGGCTCCCTTGACCACGTATCCGAAGGCGGGCCCGGAGTGCCGGTGCGGCGGCGCGCCGGGGCTGTTCGGCGGCAACGTGACCAGGATCGTCATCGCCTCGGCCCCCTCCGGCGCGGGGGGCGCCCCCGGCACGGTGGCGACCACGTCGATCTTCGGCGGCGGGCCGCTCTTGTCGGGGTTCTCGAGGTGGTGGGCGTGGGCGTGATCGGTGCTCATCAGGCTTCCTTCGCGTGACGGTGGCCGGCTCCTTCCGGCCGTGCACCAGCTCAGACCGGACAGCCCCGCGATATGTGACAGACCCCCTGGTCAGTGCGCCTTCCCCCTTCAGCGGGTCCGCGATGACTCGACGCTGACGACCTGGCGCCGACCACCAGACGAACCGATCGGGGGCGTATCAGGCGAAACCGGCCAGTTTGTACAGGACGAGGGAGGCGGCGACCGCGACGTTGAGGCTGGCTCCGGTGCCGATCATCGGGATCTCCACCACCTGGTCGAGCAGGTCGAGCGCCTCGGGCGGGATGCCGTCGCTCTCGTGGCCGAGGAGCGCGATGGTCGGCTGACGTGACATGGGCAGGTCCGCCAGCCGTATCGCGTCTTCGGCCAGTTCGACCCCGAGCACTCGGGTTCCGGCCGACCGCTGCCGGGCGAGCCAGTCCAGCGGGTCGCCCACCCAGTGCACGCAGGCCGGGTGGCGCAGCGTGTTCCCGCGGCGGAGCGCCTCGGGCACCCAGGGCAGGCGCGGTACGGCCAGGCAGGCGCCGACGGCGTCACACGTGCGGAGCAGGGTCCCGAGATTGACCCCGTGCAGCGGCCAGAGGGGCGCGGCGGTCAGATGTCCCAGGCAGCGCGGCGGGCGTCGCCGCCGCTCGGTTCGCAGGTCTTCACGGGTGCGGACCCGTACGGCGCGCCCGCTCACCGCAGGGTGCGGAACGCTCCGGCGCGGAGGAGATGGCGGAGGAGATGAAGGCACATCACGATGGGCGCTTTCAGCGGCACGCCCGGGCCATCGACGAATCGGTCCGCCTCCCAAAGTAGCGGATGGCCCCGGGCGACGGCAGGTGCGTACGTCGCGGGGATGAGGATCGGCGGATGACCCCGGGTGACGGCGGGCCAGGCTCGGTGGGTGCGTACGTCGCGGGGATGAGGATCGGCGGATCTACGACGCCGGGAGTAGCTCCGAAGGGGACGCAGGGGCGACGAAGCACATCACCGGCCGGTCGTAGGTTCCTGGGCAGCCCCGAACACGGCAGCCACGAACACAGAGGAGGAATTCATGCTCATCAGGCGTTTCACCGCCCTGGCACCGCTGATGGCCCTGGGCTTGGCGGCATGGACCGCGATCGGCGTGGCGGCGCCCGGGCCGGCGCAGGCGCAGGCGCGGAGCGGGCGCGAGTACCTGGGAACGTGGAACTACGACCAGCCCGTACGCGAGAGCATGCGGAACATCGCGGTCATCAGCTGCCCGGACACGAGCACGACCTGCCGTCCGGGCCCGCCGATCCAGGTCCCGCAGATCGGGACCATCGTGTTCTCCGAGGCGGCCGGCGGCAGGATCACGGGCCACACCGACCAGGGGTGCACGTGGAGGTTCGCGGTGCTCCCCACCTCGCTGGAGCTCGACTCCCCGTCCCAGTACTGCTTCAACCACGTCATCGGCTCGGCGTACACCATCACCAAGTGGTCGGTCACCCTGTCCGGGGACCGTGAGCGGGAGACCATCGTGGCCGTCAGCCACCAGCCCACCGGCGACTACGAGTTCCGCCTCGACCAGGGCAGCCGCACCAAGGTCGGGGGCCACGCGTGGGCGCAGGCGCGGAAGGTCTTCCCGGGATCCTGGCAGTACGACGCGTCCGACCCGCAGTCGCGCGTGAATGTCCTCACCACGCGCTACACCGACCCCGGCGGCCAGGTGCGATCCGTGCAGACGCCGCAGCAGGGGCTCGTCACGTTCACGAGCGGCCGAAGGAACACCGTGACGGCCCGCACCGCCGACGGGTGCCGCTGGACGCTGACCGCGCGCGGCAACACGGCTGAACTCGACCCGGCCGTCCAGACCTGCCGGACCGCCAAGGGTACGGCCAAGCTCACCTTCTGGGCGATCGCGAGCGACGGCCGGCGCCAGGCGTCGGTCATGGCCGGAGCCGACGAGAACGGCGGAGACTTCCTGCTCAGCGTCGGCGCTCTGACGAAGCGATGACGCACGGCCGCACCGGGCGGCTGCTCGTCCGGTTCCCGGCCCCGGTCGGCGCGACAGGACCCGCTTCGGGCAATGTGACGGGCAGGCCGAACGTCGCGAACAGGGTTAGGTCATGAAAAGAGGCCACTCGGGCGATGTGTTCCGCGGCGAGGGTGAAGACCTGGATCGAGTGCGCGTGGTGCAGGCCGTCATCGTGGCGCCGGTAGGTGGCGAGCGCCGGCTGGCCGTTGGCGGCGGCAGGGATCATACGGAGGTCGGCGGGCGTCGCGGGAACCCGGGAGGCCAGAAAGCGCCCGATCGTCCGGCGGCCGGTGAACCAGGTGGGGATCGGGGGCATCTCGAACACCGCGTCGGCCGTGAGGAGTCGCATGAGCTCGGCGACGTCGGCGTTCTGGAACGCGGTGGCGTACCGGTCGAGCAGCGCGCGCCGGCCGGGGTCGGTCGGCTCGAAGAGCTCGTCCTCGCCCGGGGTGTCCTGTTCGAGGCGTACCCGGGCGCGTTGCAGCAGGCTGTTGACCGCCGCGACCGAGACCTCGAAGAGCTCGGCGACCTCGGAAGCCCGCCACTCCAGCACGTCGCGCAGGATCAGCACGGCGCGTTGCCTGGCGGGGAGGTACTGAAGGGCGGCGATCAGGGCCAGGCGCATCCCGGCGCGGGCGGCGACGACCGAGGCGGGGTCGGGTGCCGCGGTGACGAACAGCACGTCGGGCATCGGCTGCAACCACGCCACTTCGGGCGACGCCATGGCCACAGGCGTGTCCGGATCTTCGGCCGGGCCGTTCAAGCCGGACGGGAGCGGGCGCCGGCCGCGGTTCTCGAGCGCTCTCAGGCACACGTTGGTCGCGATCCGGTACAGCCAGGTACGCAGCGACGCCCGGCCCTGGAAGCCGGAGTACGAACGCCACGCACGGAGCAGGGTCTCCTGCACGAGGTCCTCGGCATCGTGCACCGAACCGGACATGCGATAGCAGTAGGCCAGCAGTTCGTGACGGAACGGGTCGGTGAGACGGGCGAAGTCCTCGCCGCCCGAGGTCATCGGCTCCACGCGGTCCATCGCCTTCTCCCAACCGTCGTCGGACAAGTGTGTCGCACCCGCGTCACCCTTCACCGGTACAGATCCCGGCAGGGGCCGGAAATCATCGGTCGCCGCCGTGGCGCGTCCAGGCGGGACCGGCCCGCGGCACCACCGCGTACCTGCGCGGCACCACCGCGTACCTGAGGGTCCGGATGACCGGCCGATGAGTTCCGGTGGCCGGCCGGATCTGTACCGGTGACCGCGCACGATCGTCCCAGGTCGCGCGCGGCCGGGATGTCGCCGTGGTCCGGAGAGGTGTCGTGCTGGACGACCTCGGCTCGGCACGGCTCAGCGCTATCGCATCGACGCTCCCCTTCCCGGGCGGCGAAGGTGCCGAAAGGAACCGACATGGTCAGTCCGGACGTCAGGACCAGGCCGGCAGGCTCGGCGGATCGGCGGGGAGGGCGGCTCTGGCTGATGCTGGCCGTGTTGTTGCTCGGTCAGTTCATGGGCCTGCTCGACGTCACCATCGTCAACGTGGCACTGCCGTCGATCGGGGCGGATCTGCACGCCTCCGGAGCGTCCCTGCAACTGGTGGCCGGCGGGTACACGGTCGCGTACGCGATGCTGCTGATCACCGGAGCCCGGCTCGGTGATCTCCATGGCCGGCGGCGAATGTATCTGCTCGGCGCCATCGTCTTCACCCTGGCCTCTCTGATCTGCGGTATCGCGCCGGACAGTACGACGCTGGTCGTCGCCCGTTCCGTACAGGGGGCCGGAGCGGCGGTGATGGTGCCGCAGATCATGAGCGTCATCCAGATGCGGTTCCAGGGCGCGGCGCGGGCCAGGGCGCTGTCGGCCTACGGGGTCGTCCTGTCGGTGGGGGCCCTGGCGGGGCTGGTCCTGGGCGGCGTGCTGGTCGAGGCGAACCTGGCGAGCGCCTCGTGGCGGCCGGTCTTCCTGGTCAACGTGCCCCTGGGGATCCTGCTGGTGGCGCTGGTCCCCCGGCTGGTGCCGGCGGACGAGCCGCGCGGTACCCGGCGGCTCGACTTCGCCGGTCTGGTCGTCGCGGTGCCGGCGGTGGTCCTGGTCGTGCTGCCGCTGGTGCTCGGGCACGAAACCGGCCGGCCTGCCTGGACGTTCGGGTGCGTCGCCGCCGGCATCGTGCTGGCCGGGGTCTTCGTCCTGGTCGAACGGGGTGTCGCGGCCCGCGGAGGCGACCCGTTGCTCGACCTGGCGGTGCTGCGGGCCCCGGGGACGGTGCCGGGGATCGGCGCCCTGATCTGCATGCAGGTCGCCTACGGCGGTCTGATGTTCACCCTCGCGCTGCACTTGCAGCAGGGGCTGGGCGACGGCGCGCTGCGTGCCGGGCTGACCTTCGCCCCGCTCGCGGGGGTGTTCGGGGTGGCCGGCTTCTTCTGGCGGAGGCTGCCCGCACGCGTCCACCACCTCCTGTCGCCGGCCGGCATGGTGATCTCCGCTGTCGCCTACCTGGGTATCGCCGCCGGGTTCCGGGACGGTACTCAGGGCGGCCCGCTGATGTGGACGGCTCTGGTCGTCTGCGGGGCCGGGATGGGCCTGACCCTCAGCCCGCTGCTCTCCCAGGCACTGGTCCACGTGCCGCCCGCCAGGGCGGCGGACGCGAGCGGACTGCTCACCACCACGATGCAACTCGGGCAGGTCGTCGGCGTCGCCGTGTTCGGCGCCGTCTACCTTTCCCAGGCCACGCCGTTACCGTCGCTTCCGCCGTTGCGGGAGCACGTGTCGGCGCACGCGATGTCCGCGTCGGCGGACTGGATGGCGGTGCTGAGCCTCGTCGGCGTCATCGGCGGGCTCGCACTCGCCCGCACCGTGCGCCGCGCGACGCGGCTCGACGCCGCCGGATAGGCGGCCCGGACGCCGTCATGGCGCCGACAGGTCCACGCGAAGCGAAAATCCATCTTCAGCACATGGGAGGCACGATGAGCAAGGTAGTGATCGTACGGTACGAGACCCGTCCCGAATCGGCCGACGAGAACCAGCGGCTGGTCGAGGACGTCATGTCCGAGCTCGCGCACGACGATCCGGGCGGGCTGCGCTACGCCGCGTTCCGGCTCGGCGACGGGGTCGGCTTCGTCCACATCGTGGTCAGTGAGGACGACCGCGAGCCGCTGGCGGACTCCGCCGCGTTCAAGGCATTCCAGCGAGGCATCGGCGAGCGAGTGGTTCCCGGCACCCTCGCACGGACCTCGGCGGCCATCGTGGGGTCGTACCGCTTCTGAGGGCGCCGCCGCGATCAGGTTGACACGTCTGGAACAAGCAGTTCATCTCCGCGAAACCCGCAGGTGGGGGATGGCCGGATAGAGTCCGGCCATCCTCGACGACATCGACCCCTTCATCGGCACCGCGGCGACCGACCTGCCTCGAGGGCACGGTCTGGCCGCTACTTGGTGGTGGCCGAAACCGCAGGTGGGCAACACCCACCCGGGGGCCACCTCGCCGCTCGGCATGGTGTCGGCCTGCGCCTACTCCGGCGCGTATCCGACCGGGTACGGGCGATACGCGAAGAACACCGAGGGCGTCCCCGAGGAGATGTTCGAGCGGCTGGAGGCGTCCGGGTTCACCCACTTCCAGCAGTCGGGCACCGGGGCGATCCGCAAGTACTACAACTACGTCCGGGTCACGCCGATGGTGCAGCCGCTGGACGCGCTCGGCGAGGCGTGGGGGCTGCGCGAGGAGGTGGCGGAGGCCGGGTACTACGCGGCCACCCTGGACACCGGGGTGCGCTGCGAGCTCACCGTGGGGGCCAAGGTGGCCGTGCACCGGTACACCTTCCCCGAGCACCGCAGCGCCCGCGTCGTGGTCGACCTGTCCTGCGGCGGCCTGGCCATCGAGCTGGGCCGCACCGTGCCGTTGCGGGCGCAGGTCGAGAGCATCGGCCACGGCCGGGCGCAGGGCACGGTCGTGATGGAGGGCGTCCCGCTGTCGGTGCACCTGGAGGTGGACAGTCCGGGCTGGCGGCAGATGCTCTGGTACGACCGGCGGCTCATCGACGGCGGCACCCGCCTGGACTTCGACAGCATCCGGCACACCACGCTGCGGCCCTTCGGCATGCTGTTCATGGGCCCGGCCGCGGCGGGGCAGACCATCGAGGTGCGGCTGGGGTTCTCGCTGCGCGGATGCGACCAGGCGCGGGAGAACCTGGAGCGCGAGTGCGGGCACGGGCGGCCGGCGTTCGACGAGGTGCGTTCGCGCACTCGGGCCCGCTGGGGCGATCACCTCGACCGGGTCCAGGTCGAGGGGGGCACGCCGGCGCGCCGCACCGTGTTCGCGACGGCGCTCTACCATTCGTTGATCAAGCCGTGCTTCGCCGACGACGAGAGCCCGTTCTGGCCGACTCCTGGGCCGTACGCGTTCGACGTGTGCACCATGTGGGACATCTACAAGACGCAGCTGCCGCTGCTCGCGGTGATCGCGCCGGACCGGGCCATGGACCTGCTGGAGTCGCTGATCCGGGTGTGCGAGGAGGAGGGCAACTTCCCGATCGGGTACCGGATGGCCCGCGGCGCCGACCGGTTCTTCCGCCAGGCCAGCGCGCTCGCGCACACCGCGCTGGCGGACGCCCACGCTCTGGGCCGCACGGGCCTGGACTGGAACTGGGCGCTGGTGCACATGGTCGACGACCTGCGCCGGCTGTACGGCGAGGACTTCTTCGAGCACGGGGTGGTGCACCCGATCACCCACACCCTGGACCTGGCCTACGCCCACCACTGCACGGCGCAGGTCGCCCGGGCGCTGAACGACCGGCGCCTGGCCGAGGACCTGGAGGACCGCGGCCGCCAGTGGTCCAACGCCTTCGACTCCAGCACCGGACTGCTGCGCGACTCGGAGTTCTACGAGGGCGGCAAGTGGAACTACTCCTTCCGGCTGCTGCACGACATGGCCGCGCGCATCGCCCTGGCAGGCGGTGACGCGGCCTTCGCCGGCAAGCTGGACAGGTTCTTCGGCTTCGACGCCGCCCCCGTGACGCAGCCCGGCCGCCGCCCTCGGGCGGCCGAGATGGCGGCCGGATACGCCCTCAACCGGTTCGAGGGGTTGAACAACGAGCCCGACATGGAGGCCCCATGGGCCTACCACTACGCGGGCCGGCCCGACCGCACGGCCGAGGTGGTGCACGCGGCGCTGACCTGGCAGTTCGGCACCGGCCCCGGCGGGCTGCCGGGCAACGACGACTCCGGTGGCCTCAGCTCGTGGTACGTGTGGGCGTCGCTCGGGCTGTTCCCGATCGCCGGGCAGAACCTGTTCCTGGTCAACGCGCCCGCGTTCCCCCGGGCCGTTCTCCGGGCCGGCGGCGAGGAGTTCGTCATCGAGACCAGCGGGCACCGCGAGACGCCGATCGGCGTCGACGGCGTCGATCGTGAGCCGCCGCCGCAGTACGTCCAGTCGGCCACCCTCAACGGCGAACCGCTGCACGCGACGCACCTGAGCGCCGCCACCGTGCACCGCGGCGGCCGGTTGCACCTGCGGCTGGGCCCGGAGCCGTCGGCGTGGGGACGCAGGATCCGCCCGCCGTCGCTGTCCGATCCGCCCGGAGTCCCGCTCTGATCGGCCGCCCTCGCCCGGCTGATCCCCCGCCGTCCCCAGCCGATACGCCCACCGTCCCCAGCTGAACCGCCCGTTCGTTCCCAGCCGATCCGCCCGATTGCCCGTAGTTGATCCGTCGTTCCATCCCGTCCCGATCCGCGGTCCCGCCCCCCTGACGATCCGCCGGCCCGTCCCGTCCCGATCTGCCAGCCGTTCTGTTCCGATCGTCCCGAGACACCAGAGGAAGCATGATGACCCATCCCCGTCGCCGTCTCGTCATCGTGGTCAGGGCCGACCCGGTCATCTGCGGGCACTCAGGCGAGGCCCGCAACCTCGCCGAGGTGGCGCTGACCCGCGGCTTCGACGACGTACGGCTGCTGACCTGGCCGATTCCGGCGCTGCAGGCGGCCGGGCTGCCGCTGAAGCCGCTGGACCGGCTGCTGCCCTACAGCCCCGGCATCACCGTGGAACGGCCGGAGCCGGTCGGGGACTACCGGGTGCCGGACGGCCGCCACCAGGCCGGCCTCACCGGCCGCCTGGTCGAACTGCTCGCCGAACCGGTCCCCACGACCTGCCTGTCGATGTACCTCGTCCCGCACACCACGGTGGTGATGGACGCGGTCGCCGCCGCGCGGGCGGCCGGGTTCGCGCCGGACGTGCACACCATCGCCAAGGCGGTCGGGTCGGACGTGACCAACGTGATCCGGTCGTGTCTGCGCGAAGGGCGGTTCGGCGCGGCGACCGTGCTCTTCACCACGTTCCTGGCGGGCGACGAGGTCGTCGCGGTCTCCGAGTACACCCGCGAGGAGATCGTCGCCTCGGCCGAGCAGGTGGACGCCCACTGCGGCACCACGTTCGCCGAACAGTGCCGGCGCCGCGTGACGGTCAGCTACCCGCCGATCGACTCCGCCGCCTTCCTCGACCTGGATCCGGCGCAGGTGGACGCAGCGCTGGCGCGCCGCGGCCTGGAGCGCGACGGGTACATCCTGTTCCTGTCCCGGGTGACCGCGGCCAAGGGGATCCACGACCTGCTGGACGCCTTCGGCAAGATGCGCTGCCGGTCGCGGGTGAAACTGGTGGTCGCCGGGACGGGACCGGCGCTGGAGCAGGTGCGGGAGATGGCCCGGCAGGACGAGCGGGTGGTCTTCCTCACCGATGTCGACGACAACGAGAAGCCGCTGCTCATGCGCGGCTGCGCCGCCTACGTCCTGCCCACCAAGCCCGAGCCCGACTTCGTCGAGACGTTCGGCATCGCGCTGGCCGAGAAGATGCTGGCGGGCGGCGGGCCGATCGTCACCACCCTGACGGGCGGGACGTCGGAGGCGGTGGGCGACACCGCCGTCATCGTCGAGGCCGGGGACGTCGCGGGCCTGGCCGCGACGGTGGACCGGGTGGTCCTGGACATGTCCGCCGCCGAGCGGCAGGACCTGGAGCATCGCGCCCGCGCCCGGGCGATGCGCTTCGACCGCGCCGCGGTGTTCGACGCCCTGCTCCCCCGGCACGCGAACGTCCCGGCCGGCCAAGATGCCCCGCTCCCCCGTAACCCGGACGCGGTGACCGGCCAGGACGGCCTCTCCCCCCGGGAGGCGCCCGTCGTCGGCGTCTCCTGATCCCGGCGAGCCGCCGGGCCGGCGACACGGCGCAACAGACGCGAAGCCCAAGATTCCCGACAAACCGGGGGGTGATCGCTTCCGGAGAGGAGGGCGCGGGCGAATAGTCGGCTCTGGCAGCCAAAAGGCTGTTCATCGCCTCACGAGGGAACCGGTGCCGCCGCTCGGCTGCGGAGGCTCGGCGCCCCTCGGTACGGAACGGGGTCACCATGATCAGAACGCGAAAGTTCCTGCGAACGCTCGGCACCGCGCTGCTCCTGGTGGTGGCGTCGGCCGCGCCGGCGGTCGCGTCCGCGCCGGGAGAGGCGGCCTCGCCCGTCCGGCACTGCGTGGTCGTCGTCGGAAAGGCGCCGCCGGGGCAGGTGTCTCCCGTCCGCTCCTCGTCGTGCGCCGCCGACGAGGCCACGGCCCGGCGCCAGGCCGGCGCCTCGGACTCCTCGGTGCTGCTGATGGAGTGGTTCTGGAACGCCAACAACCAGCCGCCCGACCTGACCCGCGTCCTCGGCGACTACGGGGAGTGCGACTCCGCCGGCTACCGCATCATCGTCAAGGACGACTGGGCCAACAACATCTCGGGCTTCAACTCCTACAGCCACTGCAACGTGGTTACCGGCTTCAACTGGCCCTCGACCCTCGACTGGAGCGGTGACGAGCAGACCTGGTCGCTGCACGCCCCGTGCGGGTGCGTCCTGCAGGGCTGGGTCGGGTCGTTCATGAACGACCGCATCGAGGCGTTCTGGATCCGCAAGGGCTGACCACGCCTCGTCGGCCGCTGGCGCGACGTCCGAGAACCGCCCGCGCCGGGGCTCCATCGCCGGTCGAAGGCCACTTTCCTCACCGGGGAGTGGCCTTCGACCGTTTACGGACCCGCGAGATCGGCCGGCGGGAACGGCTTTCTCACCGGCCGGTCCGCGGGGATGCCGACGCCGTCAGCCGCAGTGTTCGAATGGGCTGGTGTAGGAGCTGCTGCCGACCGAGCCGCCCCACCTGACGCACTGTGCCGCCGCGTCGCGTTTGACGGGGCCCGCGTAGTAGCCGTAGCTGCCCGAGTCGGTGGTCCGGCTCTCGCCCTGCGGCTCCAGGAAGGCCGACACCGCCGACGCCGAGCCGAGGTTCGTGGTCTTCAGCGTGGTGACGCAGTTGTAGCCATTGCCGGAGTTGTAGAGCAGGTAAGTGCGGCCGCCGGTGAGGGCCGCCGAGTCGATGACCGCGTAACCGCTGCCGCAGACCTCCTCGGGGGTGTAGGGGTTGCTGCTTCCGCCGCAGGTGTTGGTGCTGGTGATGGCCTTCTTCTGGCCCAGGGACACGGTCACGCCCTCCACGGTGGGGCTGGTGTCCACCGCGCCGCCGGAGGTCCGCTGTTCGTAGTGCAGGTGCGGGGCCGTAGAGCCGCCCGTCGAGCCGACGGTGCCGATCGTGGTGCCCTGGCTGACGCTCATGGAGCCGCCGGCCGCCTTCACCATGGTGGACAGGTGGGCGTAGCGGGTGCTGGTGCCGTCGCTGTGCCGGACCTCCACCCACTTGCCGTAGCTCGTGCTCCCCGCGTCGTTGAAGTACGCGGTGCCCGCGGCGGTGGCGCGCACGGTCTCACCGTTGATGTCGTCGCCCCCGTAGTCCTGCCAGTCGATGGCGCCCGACGGGCTGTGGCCGGGGGACCAGTTGTTGGCGTAGAAGGTCTTGCCGCAGTTGAACGGGCTCTTGTGGGACAGGGCCAGGACGCTTGAGCCCTGCGCCGAGGCCGCCTGCGGAAGCGACGCCGCCGCGAGGGTGACCAGGAGGGCAGTGAGCGCGGATCGGAGGGTCTTCGGCCAGGTCGGCCTGCCGGGAACGGGCATGCTCACCTCTCTGAACAGGTGCGTACGGGGGGTTACGGCGAAACGCCCGGTTCCCTGATGTCGATGAGCGTGCGGCGGGACTACGCCGGCGACACCGAGTTCGACCTCGGCGCACGAAGAAGGCCGCCGTCAGGGAAACGTCTCGACATCTCACCGCCTGTAGAGAAGGACGGGACGATCATGAACATAACCCTGAAAGTTCCCTTCATCAAGATACAAATTTCTGAAAATTTTTCTAACGCCCCCTACCGCCCCGGGGTCGCCACGGCGACCGGACAGTGAATCCGCGCCCACGAGCGCCGGTCGAGAGTGGCGTGTAGCGGACAAAGCCCGAACCTTCAGCTACCTCGCGTGCCAGGCACAAGGTCCGAGATAGAGGAATGTCCACGAGGCGGTTGGCTCGCCTCGTGATCGGTGTCATATTGCGAGTGGAGTAAATCGAACCGGTCACTGGAGGCTTCCGGTGGCGAAGTGGCCGATGGGAACGTTCCTTGCTCGACTGCCCGGGACAATGCCCGCCCAGCTCATCGAACTCGGCACCATGTTCACCGTGTCGGGTGACACACGACTCATTCGGCAGGGCGAACCGGGCACGCTGGTCTATCTCATTCTCCATGGACTGGTGAAGATCACCAGCTGGGCGGAGAACGGCGAGCAGGCGCTTCTCGCCGTTCGGGTCAGCGGTGACATCATCGGAGAGATGGCGATCCTCCGGGAAGGCAGGCGGAGCGCAGACGTCACGACCTGCGGCCGTACCACGTTGTGCGCGATCAAAGGCAATGCCTTCACCGGCTACTTACAGCGCCATCCGAACGCCGCATTGGCACTTTCCGGGCTCCTCAGCGACCGGTTGCAGTGGGCCAACCAGCGACGCCTCGAATTCGCCGGGTACGACGCGGAGGTCTGCCTCGCCAGAATCATCCTCGCGCTCGCCACAACGCACGGCCGCACCGTACGAGAGGGCACGGACATCGGAGTCGCCCTGACACGGGCGGAACTCGGCAGTCTGATCGGCGCCAAGGAACCCACGGCACAGAAGGCCCTGCGCTCACTGGCGGCGCGTGGCCTGGTCTTACGCGGCCCTCGCCGTGTGGTCATCCAGGACTTGGACGGGCTGGCCAAGTTCGCCGATTGCGTTCGGCGAAACCCATAAAAATCCCGGTCGTCCTCTGACGTGGCCCGCGAACGTTGTCGTACGGCGACGACAGGAGCGAGATGCACGACACCCCGCAGTACCGAGCGATGTTGACCTACGACATCGAGGACTACAGCACTCGCAACAACACCGAACAGTACGCGCTGCAGTCGGCCATGATCCGGCTACTGGATCTTGCCGCCGGATCGGCCGGACTGGGCCTGCTGGAGTGGAAGCGGCAGCCACAGGGCGATGGGGAATTCGTCGTCCTTCCACCCGCCGTCCACCCCGCACGGCTGCTCGGCTCCTTCACGGACACGCTGAGCCAGGCCATCGACGCTCACAACACCTCCCCGCAGCCACACCTGCGTCTGCGCCTGGCCGTCCACGCGGGCCCGATCCACGTGGACGGGCCCGCCGGATCGCCGGGCAGGCGTGCCGTGGAGAGCGGAAGACTGGTCAACGCCGACGCCTTGCGGGCCGCTCTGCGAGCCGTCAAGAAGGCGAGCCTCGGTGTGATCGTCTCCGACACCTTCTACGACGACTACGTCGGTCAAGGTTACGGAGGGCCGCCCGCCGACCAGTTCCGGCGCGTCAAAGCCAAGGTCAAACAGCAGGAGTACATCGCCTACGTCCATCTGCCAGGACACAACGTGCACGCCATCCCGCAACTGGGTGACTTCGATGCCGAAGGCGATCACCAGAAGACCGAGGCAGAAGGGACTCCCGACCGCCGGATCAGCGTCGGCGGGGACTGGTACGGCGGCAACGACTATCAGGTCTCAGGAGACGGCAACAACTTCGCCGGCCGCGACCTCACCATCGACCAGAGGAGGCGGAAGCGCCGACCATGACCGAAGAGATGCCTTACCGCATCCCAGCGGCCGCGAGCGGCGACGACGCATCCGGGACGGACGAGGCTCCGCAGCCGGCGCCGCCCTTGACCGAGCGCATCGAACAGGAGCGGAAGGAACGCCGACTACGCTCCGAGATCATCGACGTGGGCCGGAACTGGTATGGCGGCTCGACCTACCAGGTCGACAAGGGCGGGACGCTCAATGGGGCCGGGCGCGACATCATTCAGTATTTCGGCGGCGAAGAACCTCCGGTCCACACACTCCCCGTCGCCATCGAGAGGATCGAAGAGGCCCGCTTGTGCTTGATCGAGACATCGTCACAGCGGGAGCTGGTGGCCCGGCTGGCGAATGCCCCCGTGGCCCTGTTGAGAGGTGACCCGCACACCGGACGGGGCACCACGGCGCTGCACGCGTTGCTACAGCTCGGCCTTACCTGCAACCATCTGCGACTCAAAGATCCGAGGAAGCTCCGGTCGGACGATCTGCGACCCGGCAACGGATACGTGCTGCGCGTTGAGGACGAGCCCTGGCCTCGTAGTCCCGAGGCGGTGCTGGACCAGCTCTGCTCCGTGGCTCGCGACAGCGGGAGCATGATCGTCGCGGTGGTCCCGCACGACAGCGCGACCACGAAGTTCGTCGTCACGCACCAAGCCCCCACGGCAAGCGAGATCATCCGCCGTTGGCTCGTCCACCTCTCCCCCGGGGTCGAGCAGGAGCTCGACACCGCAGGGGAATCACTCGACGAACACGTTGTCGGGTGCCGCCCGTGGGAGGCCGTCGACGCGGCCCGGCAACTCGCGGAGGGCCGCCGGCAGGGAAGATCCCTTGCCTCCATGATCAACGAGCTGCCCTACACGGCGCTTTCCCAGCTGTCGATGAGCCCGAAGAAGGAGGATCCGGCCCTCGGCCGACACTTCCTGGTCAGCAGCGCGGTGCTTTATGGGCTTCCCGAAGCCGTCGTGTCCGAGGCCGCGCTGTCCCTTGCCCATCGGATCAGGCAGGACGAGCAGCGGGATTCGGTGGACGAGGAAGACCAAGGCCTGCCGGTGTGGGAGCGGCTCAGCGAGTGGGTCAACCATCCGGGACTGAACGCGACAGCAGCGCCCCGGGGCGGGGAGGGCCAGCGCATCGAGGTGAGACCCGGCATGGCCGATCGGCTTCTGACCACGATCTGGGAGCAGCTACCCGCCGTCCGACCGGCGCTCTATGACTGGCTCGCCGATCTCGTCCGCCATGACGACTGGCGCGTCCGGCTCAAAGCGGCCTATGCGGTGGGCAGGCTCGCGACCTGCGATTTCCGAGTCATCGACAAACAGTTCTTCACACGCTGGAGCAGAGAGAAAGGCCGGGCGAAGGTCCTCGGATGGGCTCTAGAATCAGCCGCGCTCGCCGATCCCGATGTGGGGAAGCTGGTGCGCGGACGACTGAAGGAATGGACGACGGGCACCTACCTGCAGCGTCTCTCCGCGGCGATGGGCTATGGCTCCGCCCTCGGCGTCCGGCACATCGATGAGGCACTCAGCACTCTGCACACCGTCGCGGCGGCGACGGTGATCTTGGACACCTGTGACGGCGTCGCCCGTTCGGTAGCCGAGGTCTACACCCCGCAGACAGCCCCGGCCGTGCTGCGGGAGCTGGCGCGTTGGGCGACCGGAGAACATGCGGGAGAACAAGTGGCCGCCGCTCTGGCATTCGTGCGCCTGGCGACCGCCGGGCAGAAAGATGACTCCCACCCGCCTCTATGGCGCCACGGGACGGTTCGCGACCTGTCGGCGCTATGGACCAATGCACTCAGCTGCGGCCTGTCCGTGGCACGCAGAGACGCACGAGTGCCCGCCTACACGCCGTCCGCCTGGCTCCTCATGGCGGAATGGGCGGAACGAGCGGCGACCGTGCCGGCGGCAGGCGCCGTCCTTGAGCAGGTTCTCTCCGGAGCCACGAAGAGGCTTCGGCCCTCCTGGGTCTTCCATCTCCACCTGTGGCGCCAGCGGCGGTCTATCACCGCCGCCCAGTTCACCAGGTATATCCGGCTGGTCAAGGAAGGATGACAATGCCGTTCGCGAAATGCATCAGACGACCCATGCTCGTACAGCGCTGGACGAGGCTTCCGGGTGGGACCAAGGCCAATGGCGATCCGGCGACGGGGCAAGAACCGGTGGCGGCCCGCGAGGATCCCGCCTCTTATGTCTTCACCACACCGTCCCGAGGTGATGGCTTCAAGTTCATGGTCAGCGTGTGGCTCTGGCGGCGTTCGGCGACCGGTTCCCTCGTCTTCCGTCCCTGGAAGGAGCTGAGAGAGGACCAGGAACACTCGATCAAGGATTACGTGAGAGAGATCGTCCGTGACTCGCTGCGACAGTACAGCATCTTCGATGCGGCAGCGGCGGAGCAGGCCGCGAACGACCACTTCCAGCGCTGGCTCAGGGAGCCACCGTCCGGCTCGGTGACGGGCACCTGGCGCGCGACCATCGAAGTCGACGTACCCGAGGAGGTCAGGAGACTTCGTCGCGCGCACGAAAGCGAGCTGTTCCGGGTCGAGGCGAAGGCCGCTGAGATCTCACTCCAGGTGAACAAGCTGCGCGCGTCCCGCACGCTCTGCGAGCAATTCCTGACCGAAGCGATGGACACCGCGACGGCGCGGCATGCGGTACGGCTCACACAAGCGGTCGAGAAGGTGGCGGACATCACCGACAGCATGCTCGACGAACGGGAGAAGAAGGCCGAGCGACTCCTTGCGACCTTGGCCAAGGTCGTGGACGCACAACGGCACGCGAACGCCTTCGAGCTGGTCATCGCCAGCGAGTCGGCGTTGCGGGCCGCGTTCGAGCGGTTGGGCGTCCCGTTGCCAGAGCCGGATCTCGACTCCCCCTTCCCGCTCATGGAGGAGGCGCGCTGAGCACGACATTGATCAGGACCGCCGCCAGGGTGGCGGACATCCCGCCGAGCAGGAGCCAGAATCCCCACCGGATGAGGCGGTACTTCTGGCCGACGATCCGGCTGATCCTGTAGAGCTGATCGGCGACGCGTTCCAGGTCCAGCGTCGATGAACGGATCAGCGCCCCGGAGACGGCCGCAGCGGACCCGAAGCGGAGCACATCGGCGTAGTACATGACAGCGCCGCTCTCCTTCCTGCGATCCAGACGCGGATACACCGCACGGGCGAGCACCACCACCGATGTCAGAGCAGTGGCCGCTCCTGCCCACCACAGCCACTCAATGGCGTTGGACAAACTGAACGGCGACCAGCTCCCGGCCAGCAGACCGCCCGCGATGGCGCCGAGCCCGATTCCCACGATCCCGAGGAGTACCTGTGCCTTGGTATCGGCCCGGTTCAGCTCCTCGCGGGTCTCCTGGAGCAGCTGGGTTCCGTAAGCACACGCGTCCTCTTCGGCTGCCTGCTGCTGGTTCTGGCCGGACAAGTAATAAGCTCGCGCGATCCTACGGAACATCAGCCACCCGTCGCCTCCAGTCGATCGGCTCCCCCACGGAGGAAGTCGGCCGAACCTGCCCTACAAGGGGGTCCATATCACGCCTCCACAAGCGTGACCATCGGCTGGGCGGAGTTCCCGACCCATCATGTGGTCCTCTCCCTCCGCCATTTCGCCCTGTTCCTGATCGGCTCGACGGTTCTTTCCGCTCAACCGGATCCGGTGTGGCCGATGGTCAGTGACAGCGGCGGGTCCATCGTTTGTTCGGGTGGACGCTGTGGCAGGTTTCGGTGGTCGATGATCCGGAACCGTCACCGTCGGTGCAGACGCCGTTGTACGTCCTGGTGCACTTGTCGGTGGCGACGCACCTTCCGTTGATCGTGTAGGTGCAGTACTCGTCGTCTTCCTCGCCGGCTTCGGTCTCGTCCGTGTCCGAGTCCTCGTAGTCGATCGCCGCCTCGGCCGCGTCCCCGCCTCTTCTGCGGGCGCGGTAGGTGTCGCCGTACGGCTTGCGGAAGGAACCGTCCTCGGCCTTCTTCCCCACCGGCGGCACCCGGCCGTCGATCCGGATGTAGTACCAGCCGTAGCCCTTCTCGCCGTCGTCGCACCTGATCTCGGAGAACCGGATCCGGGTGCTCCTCAGTACGCATATCTCGACACGATCCTCGACGTCGGTGATCATCACCTTCGTGCCGACGCCGCCTTTCGCGGGCGCCCGGTAGAGGTCGCCCTTCGGCCGCTTGGACGAGCCGCGCTTGGCCGTCGAGCCGACGGCCGGCACCCGGGCGCTCAGCGGGAGGTAGTACCAGGTGACCGCGGGCTGCGCGTCGTCACACCCCCGGTAATTGACCCGCGTCCGCGTCTTCGTGGTGACGCAGATCTCTATGTGGCCCGTGGCCGCCTCGCCGGTGTCATCGGGCTCGTCATATTGCCTTCCCGGAACCGGCTGCGAGTCGAACGGAACCGGGGACTCACTACGGGCGGGACTGCATGCCGACGCGGCACATGCGGCGACCGCCAACAATGACGTCGCCGTGCGGAGTAATCGTGACCTGGTCAAGGGTCCTCGCCATGTCGGAACGAAATGGTCGGTCGATCAACGACGAGGACGCGAGCCGAGTTCCGAGCACGCTTCCACTCGTCCAGAGCCGCTGTTCCAGGGGTCAGAAGGCGGCGGTGGCGGGTTCGGTGAGGGTGCGGAGTTTGGCCGCTGTGGGGGAGCCTTTGGGGGCCGTGTAGGTGCACAGGCGCTGGCCGGGGTCGGTCGGCAGGGAGAACGCCTCGTAGGTCAGCACCAGTTCGCCCACCTGCGGGTGGAGGATGCGCTTGATGCCCTGGGTTCGTTCTCTGACCGCCTGGACGTCCCAGTAGTGCCGGAACTCCTCGCTATGTTCTCGCAGGTCACAGACCACCCGCTGCACCCGGGACTCGTCCTCGCGGCGGCCGATCTGCGCCCGGAGGCTCGCGACGGTCTCCTCCGCCTCCGCCTCCCAGTCGGGATGCAGCGCCTTGGCGTCGGGGTGCAGGAACATCAGCCGGGCGCCGTTGAGCTCCGCCTCCGGGAGCGCGTCGAGGTCGAACCAGATGCGGCCGATGATCGTGTTCCAGGCCAGCAGGTCGGTGCCGGGGCCGTAGACGACGGCGGGGACGGTGTCCCCCATGGCCTCCAGCAGTTCCAGGAGCTGCGGCCGTACGCGCGGGCGTGCGCCGGCGCCGGCGTCGCAGACCCCGGTGGGGGCGCCCCGTCGGCCGTGGGAGATGTTGCGCAGGAAGGCGTGCTCGTCCGGGGTCAGCCGCAGCGCCCGCGCGATCGCGTCGATCACCGCGTCGGAGACGGCGTGCGCCCGCCCCTGTTCGATGCGCGTGTAGTAGTCGACGCTCACCCCGGCGAGCCGTGCGACCTCCTCGCGGCGCAGCCCGCGCACCCGCCGCCGTGCGAGGCCGTCCGGCAGCCCCAGGGACGCGGCGTCCAGCGCGGCCCGTCGTGCCTTCAGAAATGGAGTGATCTCGTCCTCGGCATGCCCCATGCCAGTCATTATGCGGCGGCCGGGTCGCTGGGGGGTTCTGCCGGACCCAGGTTGCGCCTGACCTGGTGCCGTCCCGGCGCGAAACGGAGACTGGACTCCGTATCCGCGAAACGACGTGTCCGCGAAGGATGCGGGCACGAGACGACGTGTCGACAGCAACGATCCGCAGGAGGCGGTACCTCGTGAAGCGCAGCACCCTCGGTGGGACCGGCATCTCGGTCAGCCGGTACGCACTCGGCGCGATGATGTTCGGCGCCCTCGCCAACAAGGACGTCGACGACTGCGTGCGCATCATCCACCGCGCCCTCGACGCCGGCGTCAACTTCGTCGACACCGCCGACATCTACTCGCAGGGAGAGTCGGAGGAGATCGTCGGCAAGGCGCTCAAGGGACGCCGCGACGACGTCGTCCTGGCGACCAAAGCCCACGGCTCGATGGGCCCGGACGCCAACCACGGCGGGAACTCCAGGCGCTGGCTCGTCCGTGAGGTCGAGAACAGCCTGCGCCGGCTGGGCACCGACCACATCGATCTCTACCAGATCCACCGGCCCGACCCGGCCACCGACATCGACGAGACCCTCTCCGCGCTCACCGACCTGGTGCGGGCGGGCAAGGTGCTGGCCGTGGGAAGCTCCACCTTCCCGGCGGAGCAGATCGTGGAGGCGCAGTGGGTCTCCGAGCGGCGCGGCCACGTCCGCTTCCGCACCGAGCAGCCGCCGTACTCGATCCTGGCGCGCGGCGTGGAGGCGGCGGTGCTGCCGACGGCGCAGAAGTACGGGATGGGCGTGCTGAGCTGGGGTCCGCTGTCGGCGGGCTGGCTGTCCGGCCGCTACACCCAGGCCGCGGACATCGACCTGGCGAGCACCGGCCGCGCGGCCGTCGAACGGCACAAGTTCGACCCCTCGCTGCCCGGGAACGCGGCCAAGCTCCAGGCCGTCGGCGAGCTGTCGAAGCTCGCGGCGGGGGCCGGCCTGTCGCTGGCGCACATGGCGGTCGGGTTCGTCCTGGCCCACCCGGCGATCACCTCGGTGATCATCGGCCCGCGCACCATGGAGCAGCTCGACGACCTGCTGGCCGGCGCGGACACGGTGCTGACGGAGGACGTGCTGGACCGGATCGACGAGATCGTGCCGCCGGGCACCGACCTCAACCGGGCGGACAGCTACTACGTGCCGCCGGCCCTGGCGGACAAGGCGCTGCGCCGGCGGGCGTGAACCGCTCGGTCCCGGCGGGGGCGGCCACCCCCGCCGCGGCCGACCCTGCGGTCCGCGGCGGCGCGGACCGCGGAGGGCGCACCGGAGGGCCGGCGGTCCGCCCGGCCGGTCAGCGCTCCGCCTCGGCGAGGACGCGTGTCCGGGCCGCGGCCAGAGAGGCGGCCTGCCGTTCGCGCAGGTGCGCCAGGCCCGGGTCGACCCGCGCGTTGGTCAGCTCGGCGTGGACGAAGGTGACGTCCTCGACTCCGAAGTGGCCCGCGAAGAAGTCGCGCAGATAGCGCTCCTGGTGGTCGAACGGCTCGCGCGGAGTGCCCGGCCCGTACGCGCCGCCACGAGCGCCGGTGACCACGAACCGGCGGCCGGCCAGCGACATCTTGGGGAAGGTGACCTGGTCGAGCCAGGCTTTGAGCGCCGAGGGGATGGAGAAGTTGTACATCGGCGTCCCGATCAGCACCACGTCGGCGGCGGTCAGCTCCCCCAGCAGCGGGGCGAGGGTCGCCCACGCCTCCTGCTGGGCGGGGGTGCGCACGGCCTCCCGGTAGCGGGCGATGTCGGTGATCCCGTGTGCCAGCACGTAGTCGCACAGCTCGGTCCACGGCTGCCCGATGTGCGGGACGGGGTCGGCCGCCAGGTCGCGGTAGGTGTAGCGGCCCTCCGGGTGGGCGGTGCGCCAGACCTCGGCGAACGCCCGGGAGAGGTCTCGGGAGACCGAGGTGCTCCGGGCGCTGGCGTCCAGGTGCAGCAGATGGCTCATGACGATCCGTCCCCTCCAACCGGACACCATGTCCAGTTAGTGGGCCTAGCCTATCCACATGTGGACACCTCGTCCACATGTGTCGGACGCATCCGCGGAGGGGAGCGCTGCCGAAGGGACAGTGAGGGACGCGGCACTCGCCAAAGGATCGAACGGACCAATGCCAACAGACAACGCAAATCCTCCGGTGAACGCCGAGCGGCGGCCACGGCCGCGGATCGCGGTGTCGAGCTGCCTGCTCGGGGAGCCCGTGCGGTTCAACGGCGGCCACAGCCGCGACCGCTTCGTGTCCGGCGCCCTGGCCCCCTGGGTCGACTGGATACCGATCTGCCCGGAGATCGAGATCGGCCTGGGCGCCCCCCGCGAGACGCTTCACCTGGAGGCGGCGCCCGGCGGTACGCGCCTGATGACCCGCGCCTCGCGCAGGGACCTCACCGAGCCGATGACCGCGCTGGCCAAGGCGCGCGCGGCGGCGCTGCGGGTGGACGGCTACCTCTTCAAGGCCAAGAGCCCGACCTGCGGCCTGCACGGCGTCCCCGTCCACGGCTCGGGACGGCGCGGGCGGGGGCTGTACGCGGAGGCGATGATCGCGGCGCATCCGCTGCTGCCGGTGGAGGACGAGGGCCGGCTGCACGACGACGTGCTGCGCGAGGCGTTCGTGGAACGGATTTTCGCCCACGCCCGCCTGCGGGCGCTGCTGGAGGGCGAGTGGCGGGCGGGCGACCTGGTGGCGTTCCACTCCCGGCACAAGATGCAGATCCTCGCGCACGACCCGGCGGAGTACCGCCGGATGGGCCGGCTGGTCGCCGAGGCGGGCACCGACGCGCCGGAACGGCTCGCCGCCGCCTACGGCCGAGCCTTCCGCGTGGCACTGACCACCCGGGCGAGCGTCGGCCGCAACGTCAACGTGCTGCAACACTGCCTCGGCATGGTGAGCGACGACCTGGACGGGGCGCGGCGCGCCGACCTGGTCGAGGTGATCGACGCCTACCGCGCGCACCGGGTCGCCCTGAGCGTGCCGCTCGCCTTGCTGCGCCACCACGTCAAGGGCACGGGCATGGCGTACCTGGCCGAGCAGACCTACTTCTCGCTCTACCCGGACGAACTGGGGTTGCGCAACCACATCCCCCGCTGACCGGCCCCCACGCGCCCCCCTCAGGAGACCGGCGGCCGGTCGCGGTCATGAATCCGGCCGGTCGCCGCTACGAGCCGTCGAGCGTGCCGTCGGCGAAGGCGGAGCCCCGCCGGAAGGCGTCAGGGACGCCGGCCGACGCCGGTCGCGAGTTCGCCGACCCGGCCGGGGCCGCCGGCGTGGGCGTCCAGCACGGGGGTCGGCATGCCCGCCCCGGTGCGCAGGCCCTCCAGCAGCTCGCCGACCGCCTCGATCGCGGTGTGTTCCGGCCGCCAGCCGAGGACCGTGCGCGCCCGCGTGGTGTCCATGACCGGGATGCGCAGCGCCATCTCCATCAGCCCGGGAGAGGCGGGGATCAGGCGCAGATGCCAGGCCGCCGCGACCGCGGTCCGCGCCATCAGCGGCGAGACCGGCACCAGGCGCGCGCCGAGCAGCCTGGCAAGGGCGGCGGCGTCCAGCACCGGCTCGGCGGCGAGGTTGAACGCGCCGACGACCGAGCGGGTCACGGCCAGCCGGTAGGCCCGCCCCACGTCCAGGGAGTGCAGCGCCTGCACGCGCAGGCCCGGGATGTCCGGCACGAACGGGATCCGGCCCGCGCGCAGCAGCCGGCCGGGCAGGAAGGGACCGGCGAACAGACGGCGCTGCTCGGCGGCCGCTCCCCGCTTGAAGATGAACCCCGGGCGCATCCGCACGACGCGGATGCTCGGGTGATCGTTCTCGAACACGTCGAGGACCCGCTCCAGGTAGGCCTTCTCCCGCGAGTAGGCGGCGCCCGGCCATCCGTGGGTCGGCCAGCTCTCGTCCACCGCGCCGTCCTTCGGCCCCGGCGAGTACGCGCCGACCGAGGAGGCGTGCACCAGGATCTGCACCCCCGCCTCGGCCACGGCGCGGAAGAGGCGCATGCCTCCCAGGACGTTCGCCCGCCACGTCGTGACCGGGTCACGGGTCGGCTGGAACAGCCAGGCGAGGTTGACCACGGCGTCGGCGCGGGCGAACAGGCCGGTGAGGTCGCTCGTGGTGATGTCGGCCGAGCGCCACTGGGTCCTGCCCGGTACGTCCGCGCCGGCGCCGGGGCGGCGGGCGGGCAGCCGCCGGGCGACCCCGACGATCGAGGTGACGTCGGGATCGGACTCGAGCGCGGAGATCACGCTCGTTCCGACATTGCCGGTCGCGCCCACCACGATGACTCTCATAGAACGCTGCTGCCCCCGCCATACCGGCCCAAACGCGGGCAGACGCGATCATCTGACCCGGTTGGGACAGGCATTTGACCGGGTTGGGTCAGGTCTTGCCCCGGCCGGTGAACAGGTCGTGGATGCGGTCCACCAGGCCGGCGCCGGGAGCCAGCAGCTTGTTGGCCGGCGGCCGGTCCGGCGCGGCGGGATGCGGCCGGGTAGGGGCGAGCTTCTTCATCATCGTGATCTTCTTGCCCAGGGCGGCCAGTTCCTCCGCGTCGGCGTACCGCACCAGCTCGGGGAACAGGTGCGCCTCCTCGTCCTTGATGTGCTCCCTGATGGTGGCCATCAGGTCCTCGAGCAGCCCTTCGAAGGCCGGGGCGTCGACCCCGTCGTCAAGGGCCTTCTCCAGCTGCTTCATCAGGCGCTCGGCCTGGGCGTGCTCGGCGATCTCCCGGTCGGCCAGCCGGTCGCCGTCCGGGATGAACGCGCGGGCGGCCGGGTACAAGTAGGCCTCCTCGGCGACCGAGTGCCCGACCAGCTCGATGATCACCTTCTCGGTCAGCTCCCTGCGGCGGTCGTCCTGCCCCTTGCCGCGCAGGCGCTCCAGCTCCGCGAAGGTCTCCTCCACCTCCCGATGGTCCATGGTGAGGACGGTGATCGCGTCACCGCCGTGCTTCATCATGCTTCCTCCTCGCACTGCACCGAACTCTGCCAATGTCGTCGGCGGTTACCCGGTGCGGACGACGGGAAACCGCCATGGCCATGGAGAACGCGGGTGGACGGGCGCCCCGCCCCTAGTCGCCGGAGCGGCGCTCCCGTCCCAGCCCCAGCGCCTCGGCCATGTCCGCGATGTTGCGGAAGGAGCCGTCGGGCAGGTCGCGCAGCGCCCGCACCACCGCGTCCGGCACCGCCGGGTTCCCCTCCGCGTGGGCGAGGATCTCGTCGCGGTCGGCCGGGTAGTGGACCTCGACGAGCCATCGGGCGAGGTTGCTGCGCTGGTCGACCTCGTTCTGCGTCATCCCGGGCGCGACCCCGGGCTCGTGGCCGGGCGCGTACCCCTGCGGGCGCAGGTCGTCCTCGGCGTCGCTCACGGGCTCGGGCTCCCGCCATTCCTCGGCGTGCCCGGTGACGCCCCCTCGCGTGAGGCCGGCGGTCTCGTGCTTGATCTCCTCATCGAGGCGGGGACCGTGCTTGTCGCTGCCGCGTTCCAGGTTCATTGACGTGTCCTTTCGATGTGGACCGCGGCATGTACCCCGTCACGCGCGCGCGAACCACCCTTTCCCGGCCCGGCGCCCGCCGCATGCGCTCTGACCTCGGCGGAAGAGCCGGGGCGGCCGGGCGATCCGGCGCCGGGAAAAGAATTCGCCAAAAAAATAAAAGGCCCTTTTGCAGGATATTCGCGGGCTCCGCGACCGCCGAAGTCAGCGTCAGGTGAACGACCTTGTATATGCACGGCGGACAGGGGTAGCGGGGGTCTGGGCGACCACGCCCGTGTATTCCAACTGGAGGACCCATGAACGCGATCCACACGCGAACCGCGCGCACGCCGCTGCAGGCGGCCTCGCTCGTGGTGGGAGTGGTGTTCCTCGTCGTCGGCGTGCTGGGCTTCATCCCCGGTGTCACCACGAACCTGGACGACCTGCAGTTCGCCGGCCACCACTCGGACGCGATGCTCCTCGGCGTCTTCGAGGTGTCGATCCTGCACAACATCGTGCACCTGCTGTTCGGCGTCGCCGGCATCGTCCTGGCCCGCACGTGGCAGGGGGCGCGCGCCTTCCTCATCGGCGGCGGCGCGATCTACCTGCTGCTGTGGGTGTACGGCATGCTCGTCGGCCACGACACCGCGGCCAACTTCGTCCCGGTCAACGGCGCCGACAACTGGCTGCACCTGCTCCTCGGTCTCGGCATGATCGCGCTGGGCTTCGCGCTCGGCCGCCGGTCGGTCACCGCCGGCCGGTTGTGACGGCCCCGGCGGGCATCGCGGACGGCTCTCGCGGAACGGCCGCCGGCGGACCGGCCGCCACGGGCGGCCATGACGGAACGGACAGCAACGGCGACCATCGGGGTGGAGGAAGCAGGCCATGAAAGCCGTCACCTGGCACGGCAAGCGCGACGTACGGGTCGAGGAGGTCCCCGACCCGGCGATCAAGGAACCGACCGACGCGGTCATCAAGGTGACCTCCACCGGCATCTGCGGCTCCGACCTGCACCTGTACGAGATCATGGGCCCGTTCATGACCGAGGGCGACATCCTCGGCCATGAGCCCATGGGCATCGTCCAGGAGGTCGGCGCCGAGGTGACCCACATCGCCCCCGGCGACCGGGTGGTCATCCCCTTCAACATCTCCTGCGGCCACTGCCACATGTGCGGCATGAAGCTGTACGCGCAGTGTGAGACGACGCAGGTGCGCGAGCACGGCACCGGCGCCGCGCTGTTCGGCTACACCAAGCTGTACGGCCAGGTGCCCGGCGGGCAGGCCGAGTACCTCCGGGTGCCGCAGGCGCAGTTCGGCCCGATCAAGGTGCCGCAGGGCCCGCCCGACGAGCGGTTCGTCTATCTGTCGGACGTGCTGCCCACGGCCTGGCAGGCCGTGGCCTGGGCGGACATCCCTGAAGGGGGCAGCGTCACGGTGTTCGGCCTCGGGCCGATCGGGCAGATGTCCGCGCGCGTGGCCCGGCACCTCGGGCACCGGGTGATCGCGGTGGACGGCGTGCCCGAGCGCCTGGCGATGGCCCGCCGCCACGGCGTCGAGGTCATCGACGCGCGCGAGTGCGACGACGTCCCCGAGGCGGTCCGCGAGCTGACCGGCGGGCGGGGCACCGACTCGGTGATCGACGCGGTCGGCATGGAGGCGCACGGCTCGCCGCTGGCCAAGCTGGCCCAGAGCGCCACCGGGCTGCTGCCCGATGCGGTGGCCGCCCCGTTCATGCGCAACGCGGGCGTCGACCGGCTGGCCGCGCTGAACCAGGCCATCGAGACCGTGCGGCGCGCCGGGACCATCTCGATCTCCGGCGTCTACGGAGGCATGGCCGACCCGATGCCGATGCTGCGCCTGTTCGACAAGGGCGTGACCCTGCGCATGGGACAGGCCCACGTCAGGCGCTGGATCGACGACGTGCTGCCGCTGGTGAGCGACGACACCGACCCTCTGGGCGTCATGGACCTGGCCACCCACCGCCTGCCGCTGGACCAGGCCCCGCACGGGTACGAGATCTTCCAGAAGAAGCGGGACGGCGCCGTGAAGGTCCTGCTCACCCCCTGACGGTCACGGGGCCGTCAGGTGCCGAGCATCCGTGACGGCCCACGGCCGCCCGACGTGAGGGACGGGGTACCCACCATTGAGCCGGCCCGTCCCTCACCGGGGCGCCCTCGCGCCGCTCCTGGCCTCGCCGAGCAGGCCGGCGAGGACGGCGGCGTGGCTGCGCCCGGCGTCCCGGGTAGCGGTCAGCAGCGTCACCGGGCCTTCCCGCGCCAGTTCCGCGATGCGGTCCAGGGCGCGGCGGCGGACCGGATCGTCCAACTCGGTGAGGTAGCGGTCGCGGAAGGCCTCGAACTTCGCTGGATCGTGGCCGTACCACGTGCGCAGCTCGCCGGACGGCGCGACGTCCTTGAGCCACTCGTCCACGTGGGCCGCGTCCTTGGCCACGCCGCGCGGCCACAGGCGGTCCACCAGCAGGCGGGCGCCGTCCTCGGGGTCCGGGGCGTCGTAGACGCGGCGCACCTGTACCGGCATCCGCGCCCTCCCATCGCCGGAGCCCGGCCGGATGCCCGGAGGGACGCCCGGGCCGGCCGCGGGTCACTGGGAGATATGCCCGTTTCTGTGGTCCTCACCCCGGCCGCCGGCGCGCAGCCGCCGCCGCGGTGAGGAGCCCGCGCCGCCGGGAGGCGAGCCGCGCAGCACGACCCGGGGATCGCGGGTGCCCAGGTCGAGGTACATCCGGACCTCGTCGAAGCGCTCCATGCCGACCTCGATGACGTTCGGCAGCCGTCCCCACTCGCGAAAGCCCATCTCCTCGTACAGCTCGATGGCCCCGTGGTTGTTGCCGCGCGCCCCGAGGGTCAGGGTCTCCAGCCCGGCGGCGCGCGCGCTGTCGACCAGGCCGGCGAGGACCAGGCGGCCGAGGCCGAGGCCGCGCGCCGTCGGGTGAGCCATGACCTTGCCGATCTCGCCGGAGTGCGCGAAGACCTGCGCGGAGGCGCGCTTCCACAGGCCCATCGCCTGGACCACGCCGTCCACCTGGGCCAGGGTCAGGGCCGCCCGGCCGTGCCGGGCGTCGGCGAGGATCTCCTCCACCAACAGGTCGGTCTCCCGCCTGCCGGGCGGGGTGAGGTAGCCGACCGCGCCGCCGGCCGCCACGACCGCGTGGATCACGCGGTGCACCTGTTCGAGGAGCGCGTCGTCGGGCACAGACGGCCAGGTCAGGTCGATGCGGGGAGACATGTCTGTGAATTATGCCCATCCACGCCGGGCAGCCCCGCGGCAGCCCGGCGAGACCAGCGGGACCGGGGCTTCGCGGGCCTTGCCCGGGCGGCCGCCGCGCCCCGTCGCGCCCGGCCTCTGAGGGCGGCCCGCGTGCGGAGAGGTCACGCGGGGCGGGCGTCCAGGACGAGGTCGAGGCGGTCGTCGTAGGCGGCCAGCAGCAGGCGGGCCTCGTCGGCGGCCAGGCCGCGGCGCACCATGACGACGGCGGTCTTGACCTGGTGCCCGGCCTCCTCCAGGGCCCGGCGGGCCACGGCAATGTCGGCGCCGGTGATCTCGGCGACGATGCGCGCCGCCCGCGCGACGAGCTTGGTGTTGCTCGCCGACACCTCGACCATGTAGTTCCCGAAGGTCCGGCCGCACTTGATCATGGAGATGGTCGAGATCATGTTGAGCACGAGCTTCTGCGCCGTGCCGGCCTTCAGGCGCGTCGAGCCGGCCACCACCTCCGGGCCGACGATGACCTCGATCGCGTGGTCGGCCGCCTCCGACAGCGGCGTGCCGACGTTGCACGACAGCCCCGCCGTCAGCGCGCCCAGCCGGCGGGCCTGCGCGACGGCGGCGACGACGAACGGCGCGCGCCCGCTGGCGGACAGGCCCACCACCGCGTCCGCCGGACCGACGCCGTGCTCGCGCATGGCGGCGGCGCCCGCCTCCGCGTCGTCCTCGGCCCCCTCGACCGACCGGGTCAGCGCGGGCGTCCCTCCGGCGATGATCCCGCGCACCGTCCCGGGGTCGGTGCCGAACGTCGGCGGGCACTCCGAGGCGTCCAGCACCGCGAGCCGCCCGGAGGTCCCCGCGCCCACGTACAGCAGCCGCCCGCCGCCGCGCATGCGGGCGACGATGCCATCGATCGCGGCGGAGATCTCCGGCACCGCCCTGGCCACCGCCGCCGGCACCGTGGAGTCGGCCGCGTTCATCAGCCGCGCGATCTCGTCGGTCGGCAGGCGGTCGATCTGGCGGTAGCGCGGATCTATCTGCTCCGTCGTGGCCGGCGGGGCGAATGGTCGCATCGTGGCTCTCCTCATCTTCCGGGGGTCGTGCTGATGCTCGCCGGGCCGCGGCCCGGGCGCGGCAGGTTCAGTCGAGGTGGCGGCGGTAGAGCCAGAACACCCGCTCCACGCGCGCGCCGACGGCCCTGGCGTAGAAGCGGACCGGGCCCACCCAGCCGATCTGGGTGGTGCGCAGGCCGGCGGCGGCCTGTTCGGCCAGGCAGCGCCGCAGCAGGACGCGGCCGACGCCGAGCCCGCGGGCCGCTTCGTCGGTGCCCATCGGGCCGAACCACCCGGGCCGGGCGCCCCAGGCGGCGAAGCCGAGGATCTCGCCGTCGCGGACGGCGTAGTGGCAGCCGGTCGCCTGCTCGACCTCCCAGGCCCAGGCGTCGTTCCAGTGCCGCCGGACGAACGCGGCCACCTCGCCCCGCTCCCCCGGCGCGGCCGTGTGCACCGCGACCCCGGCCGCGGCGAGCCGCCCGGCCTCCTCGGGGTCCTCGGCGGCGCGGTCCGAGCCGCCGGCGCCGGGGTGGTCGGCGGGAGCCGCCCGGCCGTGGTCCTCTGTGGTGCCGGGCGCGAACGGCGCCAGGCCGGCGGTCATGTTCCAGGCGGTGCGGTGGCGCTCGTAGCCCAGGCTCTCGGCCAGGCAGACCGCCGGGGTGTAACGCACGTCGATGCCCGGCCAGGCGTAGCAGGGCGGGTTGCCGGCCAGCCGGACCTCCCGCACGCCGCGCTCGCGCAGCCACTCCTCGGCGGCGCGCAGCAGAGTCCTGCCGAGCCCGCGTCCCCGCGCCGCGGGCCGCACGGCCAGCAGGTCCACGTGCCCGACCCCCTCGGTGGCCGACAACGAGGCGAACACGACCCCGTCCAGGCACGGCAGGGTGAGCGCCGTCCACTCGCGGCCCTCGGGCGGCGCGGCCAGCCGGGACACGATCAGCGACGCGTCCTCGGCGTCGAAGACGAGCGCCTCCCGGGCCACCTCGCCGGCGATCGCCAGCTCGGCCGGCAGCACGGGACGGACGCCCGCGGGCCCGTGCGCGGGCCCGGCCCCGTGCAGGCCGTTCGCGAGCTCGGCGCCTTCGAAGTCGCCCGCGAGACCTGCGACCGGGGAGCCGGGCACAGAGCCGTTCTCGGAGCCGTTCGGGGCGCCGTTCGGGGCGCCGTTCGGGGGGCCGTTCGGGGCGCCGTTCGGGGGGCCGTTCGGGGCGCCGTTCGGGGGGCCGGGGCTCTCGGGGACGCCGCTCACGCCACGGCCTCCACGGGGATGACCTCGCGGCGCTGCGGATGGAAGCAGGCGTGCTCGTGCGTGCTCACCACGCAGCCGGCCAGGACCGGCCGCTCCTTCTCGCACCGCTCGGTGCGGAACGGGCATCGGGGAGCGAACAGGCACCCCTCGTCGGCGTGGCGCTCGTTCAGCGCCTCGGTCGGCACGACGCGCTCGCGCCCGGGCCGCTCCAGCCCGTGCAGCACGGGGATCGCCGACAGCAGCGCCTGGGTGTAGGGGTGGACGGGCCCGGTGATGACGGTCTCGGTGAGCCCGCGCTCCACCACCTGCCCCCGGTAGAGCACGTACAGCTCCCCCTGGCCGCCGATGTACCGGGCGGTGGCGATGTCGTGGGTGATGAACAGCAGGCTCACCCCGAGCCGCTCGCGCAGGTCCTTCAGCAGGGCGAGGATGCTCAGCCGCATCGACACGTCGATCATGGAGACCGACTCGTCGGCGACCAGCATCTCGGGGTCCACGGTGAGCGCGCGGGCGATGACGACGCGCTGGCGCATGCCGCCCGAGAGCTGGTGGGGGTAGCGGCCGAGCACGTAGCCCGGGTCGATGCCCACCAGCGCGAGCAGTTCCTCCGCGCGGGCGTCGATCCAGGACGAGGAGCGGCCGGTCTGCGAGGCGCGCAGCGCGAGCGGCGCCCGCAGGGTCTGGTGGATCGTGCGGGTCGGGTTGAGCGCGGAGTAGGGGTCCTGGTGGATGAGCTGGATGCGCCGGAAGTACGGCCGGCGGCGGCGCGGGCTGAGCGGCGTCATCGGCGTGCCGTCGATGACGATCTCGCCGGAGTCGTAGGTCTCCAGCCCGGCGACGATGCGGCCGAGAGTGGTCTTGCCGCATCCGGACTCGCCGATGAACGACACCGCGCCGCCCTTGGGGACGGTGAAGTCGATGCCGCGCAGCGCCTTGACCTCGCGAGCGCCGAGGACGTCGCCGCGCTGCTTGTAGGTCCTGGTGATGCCGGTCCCGGTGATCACGCGTGCTCCTTCCGGCGTTCGGCGGGCCTGGCCGCCTCGGCGGCGTGACAGGCGACGGTCCTGCCGTTCTCGATGACGGACGGCGGTTCCACGGTCTCGCAGACCTCCATGCGGAGCGGGCAGCGCTCCTGGAAGACGCATCCCCGCTTGGGCACGGTGCCGAGCGTGGGCGGGCGTCCGGGCAGCGCGCGCGACTGGGTGATGTCGCCCGACAGGCGGGGGATCGCCTGGATCAGCCCGCGGGTGTAGGGGTGGCGGGGCGAGCCGAGCACCTCCATGGTCGGGCCGTGCTCGACCACCCGCCCGCCGTACATGACGGCGAGCCGGTCGGTGACCTCGGCGGCCACGCCCATGTCGTGGGTGACCATCAGCGTGGTCAGCCCGCGCTCCTGGTGGATCTCGCGGACGATGCGCAGGATGGTCGCCTGGGTGATCATGTCGAGCGCGGTGGTGGGCTCGTCGAGGATGACCAGCCGGGCGTTGAGCACCAGCGCGAGCATGATGCCCACCCGCTGGCGCATGCCGCCGGACAGCTCGTGCTGGTGGGAGTCCAGCACGCGGGCGCCGTCCAGGCCCATCCGCTCCAGCAGGCTCTTGGCGTCCCGCACGAGCACGGGAAGGTCGTCCACGTCGTGCGAACGGCCGAGGTCCAGCAGCTGCTTGCCGATCGTCTTGAGCGGGTTCAGGGAGTTCTGGGCGGCCTGGAAGACGTACCCGAGGTGCCGGCCGCGCGCCCGGCGCAGCCGGTCGCCCGCCAGGTCCACGACGTCGCCGAGCCCGTCGATCTCCACGCTGCCGCCGGCGATGCGGCCGGGCGGCTGGACGGCGTTGAGCAGCGAGAGCGCCAGCGTGGACTTGCCGGAGCCGGACTCCCCCACGATGCCGGTGATGGTGCCGGGCTCGATCGTGAGGCTGACGCCGCCGAGGGCGGGCAGCTCCCCGAGCGGCGTCCGGTAGACCACGGTGAGGTCGCGGACCCGCACCCCGGGCGCCGTCGCCGCGGCGGTGCCCACGACCAGGCCGGGGACGGCGGATGACTCGGGGCGGGGAGACTCCCCGACCCCGTGGGAGATGGTGGTCACCGGTTACTCCTCACGCAAGCGCGGGTTGAAGATCTCGTCCATCGCGTCGACGATGAGCACGATGCCGAGCGTGAGCAGCAGGATCGCCAGCAGCGGCGCCAGCAGGTACGGCAGCGCGGCGGTGCTGGTCAGCGCCCCGCCGCCGAAGACGGCCAGGTTGAGCATCACACCCCAGTTGTTGGAGTCGAAGGGCAGCACGCCGAGGAAGAACAGGCCGACCTGGGCGTAGATGGCGCCGGTGACGGCGATGAGCATGTTCATCGCGATGTAGGGCGCCATGCTGGGCAGCAGCTCACGCCCGACGATGTGGGCGGTGGACAGCCCGAGCCCCCGGGCCGCCTCGATGAACCCGCGTTCGCGCAGGGACAGCGTCTGCGAGCGCACGGCGCGGGCGATGCCGCCCCAGCCCAGCAGGCCGAGCACCAGGCCCATCTCCAGCGGCCCCTGGAACTTCCAGACCGTCGACAGCACCAGCAGCAGCGGCAGGCCGGGGATGGTGAGCTGCAGGTCGGTGATCCGCATGAGCACGGTGTCCCACCGTCCCCGGTGGAACCCGGCGAGCAGGCCGAGCACCGTGCCGGCCGCGACGGTGATGACCGCCGTGGCCAGGCCGGTGAGGATGACGTACCGGGCGCCGGTGACCACCAGCGCGAGCACGTCGGTGCCCTCGAAGTCGGTGCCGAACGGGTGGGCGAAGCTCGGCGGGGCGTAGAGGGCGTTGTCGTCGCGCGGCAGGTGCGCCGGGTACAGCATCGGCCCGAACGCCGCCATGAGCAGGAACATGGCGACGATCACCACGCCGGCCAGGCGGCTGGGCTTGCGGCGCAGCACGCGCGCGACGCCCCGCCAGAAGTTGCGCCGCAGGGCCGCCCGGGTGTCGCCGAGCGCCGTCTGGGGAACCGTCACGCTCATGCCGCGCCTCCCGTCCGCACCCGCGGGTCGATCACGGTGTACAGCAGGTCGGCCGCGATGTTGGCGACGATGATGGCCACCGTGGTCACCAGGAACGTTCCTCCCATGAGCGCGTAGTCGCGGGCGCCGATGCTGTTGACCAGCAGCAGCCCGAGCCCCGGATAGTTGAAGATCCGCTCGATGAAGATGGCGCCGCCGAACAGCATGCCGAGCGACAGCGCGAGGATCGTGAACAACGGCAGAATCGCGTTGCGGGCGATGTAGCGGAACAGCACGCCCCGGCTGAGGCCGCGCAGTTCGGCGGCGAGGATGAAGTCGTCGCCGAGCACGGTCGCCACGCTGGACTTCATCGCCAGCACCCAGCCGCCGTAGCTGGCCAGGGCGTAGGTCAGCACCGGCAGCGTGGCGTGCTGAACCAGCGAGGCCAGGTAGCCGGCGTTGAGTCCAGGGACGAACTCGACGTCGACCGGGCCGCCCGCGGGCAGGACCGGCCACAGCGTCGTGAAGATGGCCAGCATGAGCAGGCCGATGACGTACTGCGGCACGCCGTGCAGCAGCGAGCCCGAGATCGACAGCAGGTCGCCGAGCTTGCCCGACCGCTTGATGCCCGCGTACACCCCGAGCGTGACGCCGAGCAGGAAGCTCAGCAGCGTGCCGCCGAGCACCGGCAGGATGGTCCACTTGGCGGCCGAGGTGAGCAGGGTCGTCACCTCGGTGCCGGGCGTGCTGATCGACTGGCCGAGGTCCAGGTGGAGCAGCGCCTTCATGTATCCGGTGTACTGCTCCCAGAGGCTGCCCGTGGGCAGGAACCCGTACAGGGCGGCGGTGGCCCGCTCGGCCTGGTCCGGTGACATGCCCTTCTCGATCAGCGTCTCGTACTGGCCGAGCACCGGGTTGCCGGGGATGTTGCGGATGATCACGAAGCTGATGGTGGTGACCACCCAGATCATGACGAGGCCGCGGACGACGTGCCCGGTGAGCCGTCGTGTCACTGCGTTCACCCGGGGAGTCCGCCGGGTCGTGAGAGTCGTCATAGGCTACTTCTTCTTGATCATCCCGAGTTGCATCCACACTCCCGCGGGCAGGCGCAGCGCCTCGCTCCCGGCCGGCGGCCAGCCGGTGTAGCGGTCGGTGTTGATGAACTGGGTGTTGACGTAGTCGTAGATCTGGATCACCGGCAGCTGCTGGTTGGTCAGCGTGGCCAGCGTGGCGACGATGCGCTTCTGTTCGTCCGGGGCGGCCAGGTTGAGGCGGTTGGTGAGCTCGCCGGGGTTCACCCCGCCGATCGTCTCGGGGCCCCCCATCCAGTTTCCGTCCTTGCCCGGCGGAGAGTGCGTCAGCCGCCCGGCGAGCAGCGACCAGCCGTTGGCCGAGCCGTAAAGGCGCTGGTAGATGTTGTACGGCGAGGGCCCGAGCGCCATCAGCCAGAAGCCGATGTCGAACTTGCCCGAGGCCAGCTCGTCGAGGTAGAGGATGTAGTCCGCCGAAGTGGTGACGCTCGCCTCGATGCCGTGGTCGTTGAGCTGACTGGTGATCGACTTCGCGGCGGCGACCCAGTCGGAGAACGACGCGGGCACGTGGACCTCCACCTTCCACGGGCTGCCGTCCGGCATCGCCCACACCCCGCCCTTTTTGACCATGCCGGCGGCCTTGAGCTCGGCGTCGGCCTTGGCCGGGTCCACCTTGTAGGGGTCCAGCGCGGCGAGCCGGTCGCCGAGCCACGCCTTGGCCGAGTCGCCGTGGATGCCGGTGGTGGTGAGCGACGGCGTCCCCGCCTCCGGCGAGGCGATCTTGGTGACCTGGGCGCGGTCGACGAGGTAGGCGAGCGCGCGGCGCACGTGCACGTTGTCGTAGGGCTTGCGCGCCTGGTTGAACGCCATCGACGCCGCCACCGGGGAGTAACCCTTGCGGATCGCGTTGCCCGGGGTCTGCTTGATCTTGCGCATGACCGCGGCGGGCACGGCGGTGAACGGCGCGCTGTCCAGCGTGCCGGTGACCAGGTAGTTCCAGATCTGCTCGTTGCCGGTGTAGTTGAGCACCTTGACCTTGTCGGGCGCGATGCGGGCCGCGTCGTAGAAGTACGGGTTCTTCTTCAGCAGCGCCGCGCCGGGGTTGACCCTTTCCAGGACGAACGGCCCGGCGGAGACGTCCTCGGGCGGGGCGAAGGTGATGACCTTCTGCGACAGCCCGGTGATCGCGGCCTTGGCCTTGTCGGCGGCCGGCCCGGTACCCCTGGCCGCCTGGAGGGTCGTCCAGAAGCCGGCGGGGAGCAGCTTGCCGTAGACGTGCGCGGGGACGACCACCGTGGAAAGGACGTTGCGCAGGAACACGTTGCTGCGGTTGGCCCCCTGGGTGACCTTGACGGTCTTGGCGTCGACGATCGTGATGTCGGCCGCCGCGCCCGCCGCGCCGGCGTTGACGGTGTAGGCGCTGCCGCCCTGGGTGTAGGCCAGGCCGATCGAGGTGCGGATGTCCTCGCTGGTGACGGGCTTGCCGTCCGACCAGCGGGCCTGCGGCTGCAGGTGGACCACCACCTCGCCCTGGTCGGGCGTGGCGGTCCAGCTGCGGGCGATGCCCGGATAGAACTGGTTGGGATCGGTCAGGCTGTTCTTCGGCCAGGCCAGCGACATGGCGTCGTACCCGACGAACGTGCTCCCCTGCGGGTTGAAGGGATTGATCGGCGCGGTGGCGTCGATCTGCTTGGCACCGTCGATCGTGGTGTAGACACCGCCCGCCCCGGCCGTGCCGGCCGTCTCCGTAGTGCCGCAGGCGGTGACGGCGGCGAGGGCCGCGACGGCGGCGATCGCTGCGAGTCGCTTCATGTAGTGGTCTCCAGGGGCCCGATTGCCAGGACCATACGGGCTCGAGGGCAGGGTGGTCGATTTTTTTCCTCCATGCAGGTTAGCATGAAGTTTCTTTTTAACCGCCCTTCTACCTGCGGATACTTCCGCAAAGGGACCCCATGGCATGCGAGAGGGCCCCGGCGTCGCGCCGGGGCCCTCTCTACGTCCCTGTGTCCCTCTGTACGTCCCCTGTGACACTCTCTACGTCGCCGCGTGCTCCATGGCGTCCCTGTGCCTGTGCCGCTTCCCGCCTGTGCCGCTTCCCGCCTGTGCCGCTTCCCGCCTGTGCCGCTTCCTGCCTGTGCCGCTTCCTGCCGAGGTCGCTTCCTACAGGGGGTCAGCGCACGCGGCCCACGCCGCCGACCGCGCCTGCCTCCCCCGGAAGCGCGAGCACCGGCTCCTGGTCCGGCCGCCACTCGCGCAGCGGCACCACCCCGGGCTCGGCCAGCTCCAGGCCGTCGAAGAAGGCCCGCACCTGCTCAAGCGAGCGGGAGGTGACGCCGGGCGCGGCGGTGCGGCTGAACACCCGCTGCCCCTCGCGGGCCTTGTCCTCGTCGACCTCGCCCACCGAACCGTGCGAGATGACCAGATGACCGCCCGGCACGAGCGCCGACCGCAGCACCGTGACGATCTTCATGGCCTCGTCGTCGTCCGGGATGAAGTGCAGGACGCCGAGCATCAGGATCGCCACCGGCCGGGAGAAGTCGAGATGCTCGACGATCTCCAGGCGGTCGAGGAGCGCCTTGGTGTCGCGCATGTCGGCGCCGACGGCGATCACGCGGTCGTTCTCGGCGAGCAGCGCCCGGGCGTGGGCCATCACGATGGGGTCGTTGTCGACGTACACCACCCGCGACTCGGGCGCGAGCTCCTGCGCGACCTGGTGCACGTTGCGCTGCGTCGGCAGGCCCGCGCCGATGTCGAGGAACTGGCGCACGCCCTGGCGGGTGAGATGCGTCACCGTGCGGACCAGGAACTCGCGGTTCTCCCTGGCGACGTCGCGCACGTTGGGCAGAAGCTCGATGATCTTCTCGGCGGCCGCGCGGTCGGAGGCGAAGTTGTCCTTGCCGCCCAGGTAGTAGTCGTAGATCCGCGCGACGCTGGGGATCGACGGATCGACCCCCGTTGGCGCCTTGATATCGCTCACACCGCTCCTTGCCGCTCACTCGTCCTGATCAGGATGGTAGGCGATCTCAGGCCCGCCGTCCCCAGGCGGAACGGCGGCCGTCGACGACCAGGACAGGCGCCCTCAGCGATCAGGACGCCGACCGGTGGTGACAAGGTCAGGCGACCGGGACTCCAACGGCCGGCGACCAGGACGGGCGAGCGGGACGATCGGCGGCGACCGGTGGTGACGAGGTCAGGCGGCCGGACGCCGACCGTGGCGGCGGGGGCGGGGCGAGTGGGCCGGCGGTCAGCCTCCCAGCAGCTTGCGGACGCGCTCGGCGCCCACGGCCAGCAGCAGCGTGGGCAGGCGCGGGCCGGTGTCCCGGCCGACCAGCAGGGTGTAGAGCAGGGCGAAGAACTCGCGCTGGGCGACCTTCAGCTCGGGGGTCGGCTTGGCGTCCGGCGCCAGCCCGGCCTGAACCTTCGGCACGCCGTACACCAGCGTGGTGAGCCCGTCGAGCGACCACTGCTCGGAAAGGCCGTCGAGCATCAGCCGCAGCGACTCGCGGTCGCGCTCGCTCAGCGAGGCCAGCAGGGCGGTGTCCGGCTCGTCTCGGACGCGGGTGCGCTGCTCGGCCGGGACCTGCGTGGCGACCCACCGTGCCGCGCGGTCGAGCCGCGGCCGGGCCTCCTCCAGCGAGGTGATCGGGTGGCCGGGGTCGAGATCGCGCAGGATGCGCAGCGTCTGCTCGTCGTGCCCGGTGGTGATGTCGACGATCGAGGCCAGCGTGCGGTAGGGCAGCGGGCGCGGGGTCTCGGGCAGCGCGCCGGAGGCGGTGCCGACCGCCCGGGTGTAGGCGGCGACGTCGGCGGGCAGCGCCGTGCCGTCATCGATCTTGCGCTCGAGGGCGTCCCACTCGTCGTAGAGCCGCTGGATCTCCTGGTCGAAGGCGACCTTGAACGACTGGTTCGGCTTGCGCCGCGCGTACAGCCAGCGCAGCAGCGGCGCCTCCATGATCTCCAGGGCGTCCGACGGGGTGGGCACGGCGCCCTTGGAGCTGCTCATCTTGGCCATGCCGCTGATGCCGACGAAGGCGTACATCGGCCCGATCGGGCGCTCGGCGCCGAAGACCTCCTTGACGATGGGGGCGCCCACCGTCCAGGACGAGCCGGGTGACTGGTGGTCGACGCCCGACGGCTCGAAGATCACCCCTTCGAAGGCCCAGCGCATCGGCCAGTCGACCTTCCAGACCAGCTTGCCCCGGTTGTGCTCCGACAGCAGCACCGTCTCGGTGTGGCCGCACGCGCAGGTGTAGGTCAGCTCGGTGGTGGCGTCGTCGTAGGCGGTGACCGTGGTGGTGTCGCGTTCACAGACCGAGCAGTAGGGCTTGTAGGGGAAGTAGCCGCCCGCGGCCGAGCCGTCGTCCTCGGAGGCGGCGCCCGAGCCCTCGGCCGCGGCCTCCGCCGCCGCGGCGTCGGCCTCGTCCAGGGAGCCCTGCTGCTTGGGGCCCTTCGCGGTCTTGCCCTTGGTGCGGTGGCGGTCGAGGATCGCGTCGATGCGGGCGCGCTCGCGCATCGCCAGCAGGATCTGCTCGCGGTAGACGCCCGAGGTGTACTGCGCGGTCTGGCTGATGCCGCGGTACTCCACGCCGAGCTCGGCGAGTGCGGCGATCATCTGCGCCTTGAAGTGCTCGGCCCAGTTGGAGTGAGCGCTGCCGGGCGGCGCGGGCACCGAGGTCAGCGGCTTGCCGATGTGCTCCGACCAGGAGGAGTCGATGCCCGCGGGCACCTTGCGGAAGCGGTCGTAGTCGTCCCAGGAGATGATGTGGACGGCCTCGTGGCCGCGGCGGCGGATCTCGTCGGCGACCAGGTGGGGCGTCATGACCTCGCGCAGGTTGCCCAGGTGGATGGGGCCCGAAGGGCTGAGGCCCGACGCGCAGACGATCGCTTTGCCGGGCGCGCGACGCTCAGCCTCGGCGATGACCTCGTCCGCGAACCGTGAGACCCAGTCGGCCTCAGCGCTCATAGCCACGATCGGTACTTCCTTCCGTGAAAGCCTGACGCCTCCATTGTCCCGGACGCACGCGGCACCCCGTGCCAGTCACACCGGGTCTGTGGAAAACCCGGTTCCAGTCCGTCCAAGTCTGTGGAGAACCCCGATTCTGTCGGTACCCGCTGGCAAGATCATGTTCCTGGAGCGGCACTGGTGAGAGGACCCCCCCGATGAACGGTGCGACGGCGGCCGACTATGCCTGGTTCGACGAGGAGTACGAGGGGTGGCCCTTCTGCCTGACCCTGGTGAAGGACGTCGACCCCGAGGAGGCGTTACGCCGCATCGGCGTCACCCCCCTCCCTGGCAGTGAACTGGAGCAGGTGCACGACTTCCCGATCGCCGCCTGCCCCGCCATCGGCGGCACCGCCCTGCTGGAGTACAACGGCTTCGCCGGGACGCTGGCCGAGGTGATCCGCCGGCTGTCCCCCGGCACCGTCATGGCCGCGGTGTTCCTCAACGTCAACGCCGACCAGCAGTTCGTCTTCGCCGCCGACGGCCGTCTGGTCACCGGCTTCGAGCCCGACGGCTCGGACGCGCGCTGGGGCGACGACCCCGACCGCCTGCTCCCCCAGATGCTCGACCTGGGCATGCCCACCAAGGATGAGGAGGCCGACGCCGCGCTCGACGATGACGACTACGACCCCATCCTCACCGTGATGGCCCTGGCCGAACGCGCCACCGGGGTGCGGGTCACCCACGAGCACCTGCGCCGCCCCGCGTTCGCCGGCTCGGCCGCGCACCTCTACTGAGCCCGCCCGAACCTCGGCCGCCCCTACCGAGCCCTGCCGTACAAAACCGCCCGTACTGAGCCATACCGTATGGAGCCCATCCGTACACCCTGCCGTACGGAACCGCCCGTATTGGCCCTGCCGTATGGAGCCCATCCGTACACCCTGCCGTACGGAACCGCCCGTATTGGCCCTGCCGTACTGAGCCTCCCGCCTATGGCGTGTCGGCGATCTGGACCAGGGCGATGTCGGAGAACGCGGCCTCCAGGCACGCGCCGAGCGGATGGCCGGACACCGCGAGCAGATCGGTGACCAGCAGCGTGGCGTGCCGCGCGACGACCTCCCCGTCCAGCGGGAACGCTTCGACCTGCGACTGGTGGACGCCCAGGGCGCCGGCCACGAGCATCACCAGGACATCGGCGTCCACGGCGGGGAACCACCCCGCCGCCTCCCGCGCGCAGCGCCCGACGAGCGCCCGCACGTCGTCGGCGGTGAGCCCGCCCGGGTGCAGGTCCTCCAGCAGCGTCCGCGTCACGGTGCCGAGCACCAGGGCGACGTGCTCGGAGTCCAGCGCGGCCAGCGCCGCGGCGGCGCGCTCGAAGGCCGGCAGGTCGCGGGCGCGGGCGGCCTCCACCGCCCCCTCGGCCGCCTCGGCGACGGCACGCGCGGGCTTGGGCAGGTGACGCCAGGACACGCTCGTCGGCTCCTTCGTCGGGGCCCGGCGTCCGGCCACGGCCCCCTGCGTCGGGGCCTGCCGGCCGCACGGGCGGGCAATCAGCGGGCCAGGCAATTATGCGCGCCCAACGCGGGCGCCGCATGAGCCGGGCGGCGGACGCGGATGGCGCACGAGCCAGGCGCCGCATGAGCGGGCGGCGGACGCGGATGGCGCATGAGGCGGGCGGCGGGCGTGCCGGTTGCTAGTCTTCGTGGTGACGGGAAGGCGGCCGTGCGCGGGGGACGCCGAGACGGGGAGGGTCCAGCATGACGTCGCGATCGGCCGAGCCGTCCTCGCATCTCGACCGGCCCCCGTCCCGGGGCACGCGCGTCCGGGGCACCCGGCAGGCTGAGGCGCTGATGGTCGTGCTCGGCACGCTGTCGGGCTTCCACAGCGCCCAGGAGATCCACGCCGAGCTGCGCCGCCGCGGAGAACGCGTCGGCCTGACCACGGTCTACCGCCACCTGCAGGTGCTCAGCCAGGACGAGGCGGTCGACGCGATTCGCGACGAGAGCGGCGAGACGCTGTACCGCCGCTGCGCCACCGGCGGGCACCACCACCACGTCACCTGCCGTGCGTGCGGGCGCAGCGTCGAGGTGGAGGGCAGGGACGTCGAGCGGTGGGCCGAGCGCGTCGCGGCCGAGGCCGGGTTCGTCGACGTCGACCACACCGTCGAGATCTTCGGCGTGTGCCCGCCCTGCGCCTCCGCGAAGAGCTGACGACCTACAGGACGACCCGCACCCGGTAGCGGTCCAGCCAGGCGTTGAACTGGAGCAGGCCCTCCAGCGCGGCGCGCACGTCGTGGCGGCTGACCGTCTCCTGCGGCTGGTCGATCATCTCCCGCACCTTGGGGACGTCGATCATGGACGCGGCCGGGAACTCGGCGCTGTCGAGCAGCCGGGCGGTCTCGTCCCTGAGCGCCTTCTCGTAGGCGGGGTCCTGCGTGGAGGGGTAGGGGCTCTTCCTGCGGGCCAGCACCGACTCGGGGAGCACGTCGGCGGCGGCGGCGCGCAGCAGGCTCTTCTCCCGCCCGTCGAAGGTCTTCATCGACCAGGGCGCGTTGAACACGTACTCCACCAGCCGGTGGTCGCAGAACGGCACCCGCACCTCCAGTCCCACGGCCATGCTCATGCGGTCCTTGCGGTCGAGGAGCATCTGAACGAACCGGGTGAGGTGCAGATAGCTCACCTCGCGCATGCGGGCCTCCATGCCGGTCTCGCCCGGCAGGCGCGGCACCTCGTCCAGGGCCTGCCGGTAGCGCTCGTCGCGGTAGCCGGGGACGTCCAGCAGGCGCAGCAGGTTGGGGGCCAGCACCTGGTCCAGGGCGACCAGGCGGGTGCCGGCGGCCAGCCAGGGGAAGGTGCCGGCGTTGACGGCGGCGGGGTCGTGGAACCACCGGTACCCGCCGAAGACCTCGTCGGCCGACTCCCCCGACAGCGCGACCGTCGAGTGCGCCCGCACGGCACGGAACAGCAGGTACAGCGAGGTGTCCATGTCGCCGACCCCGGTCGGCAGGTCGCGCGCCCGCAGCACCGAGGCGCGGACCGCGGGGTCCATCAGGTCGGCCGAGTCCAGCACGATGTCGTTGTGCTCGACGCCCAGGTGCTCCAGGTGCCGGACGAGGTCGTGGACGAAGGGGGCGTCGGGGGTGTCGCGCATCGCGTCGGGACTGAAGTGCTCGGTGTAGCCGGTGAAGTCGACGGCGAACGACCGCAGCTTGCCCTCACCGTGCCGTCGCAGGGCCTCCCCGGCCAGGGCGGTGACCGCGCTGGAGTCCAGGCCGCCGGACAGCAGGGTGCACAGCGGCACGTCCGAGATCAGCTGGCGCTGGATGATGTCGTCCAGCAGGTCGCGGACGGTGCGGATGGTGGTGGGCAGGTCGTCGGGGTGCTCGTGGGACTCGAGCTGCCAGTACCGGCGCTTGGTGATCCCCTCCCTGCCGACCCTGACGATGCCGCCGGGGCGCACCTCGTGCATGCCCCGGAAGATGCCGCACTCGGGGGTCTTGACGAACACCAGCAGCTCACGAAGGCCGTCGGCGTCCACCGCGCGGTCCGACAGCACGGGGTTGGCGAGGATCGCCTTGGGTTCGGAGCCGAACAGCACGCCCGTCGGCGTCGGGTAGTAGTAGAGCGGCTTGATGCCGAGGCGGTCGCGCACGAGGACGAGCTCTTCGCGGCGGGCGTCCCAGATGCCGAAGGCGTACATGCCGTTCAGGCGTTCGGCGAGGTCCTCGCCCCATTCGAGGTAGGCGCGCAGCACCACCTCGGTGTCGCTGCGCGTGCGGAACCGGTGGCCCCGGGCGGCGAGCTCGGCGCGCAGCTCCTGGAAGTTGTAGACCTCCCCGCTGTAGGTGAGCGCGGCGAGCACCTCGCCGTCCTCGTCCGCGACCATGGGCTGGCGGCCCCCCGCGAGGTCGATGATCGCCAGCCGCCGGTGCCCCACGGCCCCGTGCTCGGAGATCCACATCCCCTCGTCGTCGGGCCCGCGGCAGGCCATCGTCTCGGTCATGTCCCTGAGCGTGTCGCGTGACTCCCGAAGGTCAGCCTCGAAGTCCACCCATCCGCAGATTCCACACATCTCGACGCCCCCACGTCTCACCGGAAGCAGAACCGGGTACACCGCCCGCCTGCCCCCAGCAGGGAACGGCATTTCTCCCAGGTCAACGGCCGCTGGCCGGCACATATGCCCTCGTAAGGTGGGTGTGCCCCGCCCCCCTACCGCTGACGCGCTCCATGGCGCGCGGACACGCTCCTCCGACGCACACCCCATGGCGTCCGCGGCCACAGGAGCGAGGTCGCCTCTCGTGCGGTCCCGCCGACCCGATGGCCGGAGATCAGGCGCCGAGGGCGGCGATGATCGCCGGGTGGCGGGGGTCGTCCACGCGGACCACGACATCGGCGGTCTCGCGCGGTGCTACCTCCTCCTCGTACCGGGCGTAGGCGGGCAGGGTCCACCGCCACTCCTCGGCGGTGCGGCGGGCGAGCGCGCCGGGTGACAGCCACAGGTGCACGGTGAACTCGAACGGCAGCCAGCGGCCGAGCAGCAGGCCGCCGTCCATGAGCACCACCGCGCCCGGCGGCAGGGTCACGTACGGGGCGCGCGTGGCGCGGTCGGTGGCGGCGTCCCACAGGCTGGGCAACACCTTCCCCGGCCCTCCCGGGTCCAGCGGGGCGAGCACCTCGCGCGACAGCGCCCCGTAGTCCAGCCAGCCGTCGTAGAAGGCGTCGGGGTCGGTGCGGCCGTACTCGTAGCGGAGCGAGGCCGGGCGCAGGAAGCCGTCGGCCGGAACCCGCAGGACCTCGCGTCCGCGCAGGCGCAGCGGGCCGGCCAGCGCGTCGGCCAGCTCGCCCGGCCGCGCCGCCGGGGCGCCGTCCAGGGCCACGCGCACCCAGGAGGACCTGGGGGCGCCGGCGATGCGGTCGGCGAGCTCCTCCACCAGAGCCGAGGGTGAGATGGGGCGTACGTCCATCCCCTCATCCTCGCCGACGCCGGGCCGCGACCTGACCCCGCGACGGCCGCGCCGGTCCGCGGCCGGCGCACGGAAGTAGGCGAAAGTTTCATCGTGTTTCATCGGGCCGCCCGCCGCCCGCCCACGCGGTCATGGCCGCCACCTGCGACAGGACAGGTGATCACCAGGTAGGGGTCCGGCCGATACTTTCGGGCGTTTCCCAGCGCGGCGCTCCGCGACCTACAGTTCTTGACGCGTAAGCGCTTTCGCATGCTGGTCGGCAGTCGACGGCTGTTCGCCCCACGGCGACGACCGGTTACTTCACCAGGTCCTTGGTGACTCCTTGACGTGCATAGCGTCCGTGCCTGCTCGAGCGTGCCGGACGCGCTGCCGCGATGGACGTCCCGGCTGCGCCGAGGACCTACGTCGTAACCCCTCGAAAGGTGTTTCATGAGAAAGCGACGTAAGATCTCGATCGCCGGCGCCGCCGCCGCGATCGCGACCCTCATGTTGGTCGCATTGCTACCCGGGTCGGCATCGGCCCACGGCGCGATGATGATCCCCGGCAGCCGCACCTACCTCTGCTGGAAGGACAGCGTCGGCACCACCGGCGCCGTCACCCCGCACAACCCCGCCTGCGCCGCCGCGATAGCCCAGAGCGGCACCAACTCGATCTACAACTGGTTCGCCGTGCTGCGCTCGGACGGCGGGGGCCGCACCTCCGGCTTCATCCCGGACGGCAAGCTGTGCAGCGGCGGCGCCGTCGTGTACAACTTCAGCGGCTTCGACCTGGCCCGCAACGACTGGCCGGTGACCCACCTGACCTCCGGGGCGAACATCCAGTTCCGGTACAACAAGTGGGCCGCGCACCCCGGGTCGTTCCGCACCTACATCACCAAGGACAGCTGGAGCCCCACCCGCGCGCTCGCCTGGAGCGACCTGGAGAGCACCCCGTTCTACACCGCCCAGGACCCGCCGAGCGTCGGCAGCCCGGGTAACGCCGACTCCTACTATTACTGGAACGCGACGCTCCCGTCCGGCAAGAGCGGCCGGCACATCATCTACTCGGTGTGGCAGCGGTCCGACAGCCAGGAGACCTTCTACAACTGCTCCGACGTCGTCTTCGACGGCGGCAACGGCCAGGTGACCGGCGTCGGCGAGGGCGGCGGCGGCGACCCGACCCCGACCCCGACTCCCACCCCGACCGGCAACCAGACGCCGACGCCGACCCCCACGCCGAAGCCCACCCCGACCCCGACGCCGACGCCGACGCCGACCAGCGGGCCCGGCGGCTGCGCCGCGAGCTTCCACACCACCAGCACCTGGAACGGCGGCTACCAGGCCGAGGTGACCGTGCGCAACTCCGGCTCCAGCGCGATCAACGGCTGGACGGTCAACTGGGCGCTGCAGAGCGGCACGACCATCAACAGCCTGTGGAGCGGCACCTACACCGTGAGCGGGTCGAACATCACGGTGAAGAACGCCAACTACAACGGCAGCCTCGGAGCCAGCGCCTCCACGACCTTCGGATACGTGGCGCAAGGTACACCGGGCAGCCCGACGCTGACCTGCACCAGCACGTAACCGGACACCTCGGCGGCGATCGAGGGTAACGGCGACTGCCCTGGGCGGCGGCGCGCACCGGCCGGAAGGCCGGCGGCGCGGCGCCGCCCATTCGCCGTACAGGCTCCCCTGTCCGGGCGGCCAGGCGTACGCGGATCACCGGGCGCCGGGCCGCCGCGGCGCCCGGGATGAACACCGGGTGAAGGGACGGAGGATCGGCTGCGCGCGCGGGCCCCGCTCGTGTTCGCTTCGACCATGAGCCCCACCCCGGACCGCGTCCGCACCTGGCCGCAGGCCGACGTCGTCGGAGCCGCCGTCGGCACCCCCGTGACCGTCTACCGCACGGTCGAGCTGGACGCGCGGGGAGAGCTGGCGCACGAGGGCAACCGCGTGCCGGACATCGCCGCGCTCGACGCGCGCCGGCTGGTGGTGGGCTGGCGTGCCGGGGCGCGCGACGACCGCGACCCCGCGCCGACCGACCAGGGGTCGATCATGTGCGCCACCTCCGCCGACGGAGGCGCCACCTGGACGACCCGCACGCTGGCCCCGGCGACCGCGACGCACCGCTACCACTACGTGATCTTCCTGAACGACGGCGGCACGCTGTACGCCTTCCTCGGCCGGATCACCGTCTCCGCCGACCGCGACGGCGCGGGCGAGGTGGACGGCTTCCCGGTGGCGATGGTGGCCAGGCGCAGCACCGACGCCGGGCGCACCTGGACCGACTTCCCGGTCACCGTGAACGTCCCGGCCAACAGCAGGGGCGTGGTCGTCGCCGGCAAGCCGCTGAAGCACGAAGGGGTCTGGCTGCTCCCCTACTGGCAGGCCTCCGGCGGCACCACCAAGGCGGGGGTGCTCCGCTCGTCGGACCTGTCCACCTGGACGCCCGGAGCCCTGGCCGCCAACCCGCCCGGCGTGTCGATCGAGGAACCGCAGCTCGCCGTCTCGCAGGACGACCCCGGCACGCTGGTGCTGGTGGCCCGCACCCTCGACCTCACCGGGGGCGCCTCCGCCGCCGCCCGCGACGCCTACTACCGCACCCACGCCGCCCACGCCGCGACGGCGGCCAGCACCGACGGCGGCCTGACCTGGTCGGCCATGCGACTGGACCCGGCGCTGCCGAACTACTACGTCAAGGGCCTGTTCACCAAGGACTCCGGCGGGCGGTATCTGACGATCTACAACACCCTCGCCGGGCCGTTCACCGGCTCGGGCGCGAGCAAGCCCGACCAGTACCGCGAGGTCCTGTGCTACAAGGTCAAGCGGCCGGGCGCCCCGTGGGGTCCGGGCCGGCTGTTCGCCGACGGCGCGCGGCTGACCGAGGGCGCGGCCCGCGGCTGGGACGTGTACGCGAGCGCCGACGAATACGCGCCCGGCCGGTTCTTCGTGGTCTGGGAGCACAACCAGACCGCCATCAAGGTCGCCGAACTGGACCTCTCCCGGTCGTTCACCGGGATCGGCGGCGGGTGGGGCGATCTGTCGGCGTGGACGGTGACGGCCGGCGACGGCACGGTGGAGGTCGACGCCTCGGGCCGGCTGCGCCTCACCGACGCCACCCCGGGGAGCCCGCCCGGCTTCTCCGGGGTCACCCAGCGCAACGGCCCGTCCGGCGGGTTCGTCGTCACCCTCGGGGCCAGGGTGGCCGCCCACTCCCGGCTGGATCCGGGCACCGGGGCGGGCGCCGGCCTGGCGCTGAAGGTCGCCACCGGCGCCATGCGGCTCATGCTGGCGCTCCAGCCGGACGGCGTGTACTCCTTCGTCCAGGGCAGGGGCGGGTGGACCCGGGTGCACCCCGCGCCCGGCGACACGGCGACCGCCCATGTGTGGCGGGTGGCCGTCGGCGCGCACGGCGCCGCGACGCTCATGCTCGACGGCGCCGAGACCGGGGCCTCGTGGGTCGTCGCCGCCTCCGGCGAGGCGCCGCAGGTGGCGCTGTGGTGCTCGGGAACGGTCGCCGCCCCCGCCGAGGCCGTGGTGGACCTGCTGGAGGTGGTCGACGACGTCGCCGGCAGCACCTGGGACGCCTTCGGCGACTGGACGCTCGACGGGGCGGGCGGCACTGCCCTGCTGTCCGGAGGCGACCTGCTGCTCCGCAGCGCCTCCCGCCGGGCCTCCAGCGCCTCGCTCGGCCTGGACGTCACGCGCGGCTGCGACTTCACCCTGGAGTTCCGCGGGCGGGTGGAGGACGACAGCGCCCTGAACCCGGCCACCGGCGACGGCGTCAGCCTGGGCGCCAAGGTCGCCAACGGGCAGCGCCGGCTGATGCTGGCCGTCCAGAAGAGCGGGGTGTGGACGATGCGCAAGGGGTCGGCGGTGTGGGAGAAGGTCTACTCCTCGGCCACCGCGGCGGCCCCCTCCACGTGGCGGGTGACGGTGGACAGCGCGGGGGTGGCGCGGCTGTGGCGCGACGGCGCCGACACCGGGGCGACCTGGGTCGTGCAGGACAGCCGGGATAGCCCGCAGGTGGCGCACTGGGTGACCGGCACGGCGGGCGGCAACGCCGCGGCGGCCCGCGTCGAGTGGACCCGCGTCACCGCCACTCCGCCCGCCTGAGCGCCTCGGCCGCGCCGTACGGGCAAGACCGCTCCGGCCTGAGCGTCCCCCGCGCCGTTCGGGGAAGACCGCCTGAGCGTCCCAGCCACGCCGTTCGGGGTACACCGCGGTCAGCGACCGGCGGTCTCGGCGGTGGCCGGGACGCGGGTGCTCTTCGCGGTGCGCCGCAGACGCAGGGCGGAGATGAGGAAGAAGACGCCGCCGACGGTCGCGTACCCGGCGAGGTTGGTCAGCGATGCGGCCGGCGTGCCGGCCTGGAGGACGAACGCCGTCCCGGCGACCGCGGAGAGCCCTCCGCTGAAGATCATCGCCCATTGGCCGCCGAGCCGGCGGCGGCTGACGGCCACGATGAGCTGCACGATTCCGGCGGTGATCGCCCAGGCGCCCCAGACGCGCAGCGCCGCGGGCACGCCCGAGGCGGCCGTGGCGGCCAGGCCGACGGCGGCGAGCAGGCTGAGGGCCAGGTTGACGTACAGGGCCGCGGCGGGGCGCGCGGTCCGCGAGGAGCGCAGGTCGACGACGGCCGCGGCGACGTCGAACAGCGGGTAGATCACGAGCAGTGCCACGCGCACCGGGCCGGGAGTGGCCCCGGTCAGGAACAGCAGGACCGCCCAGATGACGGCGAACGCGAAGCGCACCAGGTACAGGTTCCGCAACGCCACGGCGGTGCGACCGGCGTTCAGATCAGCGACGGTGGTCATTGTCTGCCTCTTCTCGGCGGGGATGTAGGTAGAATGACTAGTAACTCTACCGAGCCTGACAGTAGCCCCGCGAGGAAGTCGGGCGCAAGGGGTGAACAGGAGGGACGCGTATGATCTCGAGCATGAGCAGCCCCATGCGTGAGCGCGTCCTTGAGGCGGCGACCGAGCTGTTCTACGCGCAGGGGCTGCGTGCGGTGAGCGTCGACAAGGTCATCGACCTCGCCGGTACGACGAAGGTGACGTTCTACCGCCACTTCAAGAGCAAGGACGAGCTCGTCCTCGCCTACCTCGAACGCCGCGCCGCGCTCGAGCGGGACGGCATCGGCGCGGCGATCAAGCAGGGCGACGGCGACGTCGACGCCACCCTGCGGGTGATCTCCGAGGCGGTCGGGGCCATCGCCTGCGCACCCGGCTTCCGCGGCTGTCCCTTCATCAACGCCGCGGCCGAGTACCCCGACCCCGGCAGCCGAGTCCGCAAGGCCGTCGACGCGCATCGCCAGTGGAACAAGACGACCTTCGAGCAGCTCATCGCCCCGCTCGGCATCAGCAATTCCGGCGAGGTCGCCGACGACCTGATGCTGATCCGCGACGGCGCCATGGTCGCCGGATACCTCGACCGGCCGGCGACCGTCGCCGCCTCGTTCCTGCGCGGAAGCCGGGCCGTCATCGGCGCCGGCCGCCTGACCCCGAGATGAGGCCGCCGCCTTCGACCGTGCCGGTGGCCTGACGAAGCCGCCGCGCCCCGGCGACCGGACGGTCGCCGGGGCGCGGCGTGCCACCTGCCCGCGTCGGGGTGGCGGAGTTCGGCGATGCCGGCCGGGTGGTGCCGGCCGGCGCCGGATCAGTAGCGGCGGTAGGCGCGCGGGTCGGCGTCCAAGGGACGCGACAGCCGCACGGTGATGAACTCGTCGTTGTCCGGCTTGCCGGGGGTGCGGCCCGCGGAGAACGGGAAGTTGTTGTCGTTCAGCAGGGCGATGGTCGAGTCGTCGAGGATCACGACGTCCTCGATCGTCTGGAACGGGAACCTGAACGTCGCGCCGAAGCCGCCCAGGCCCTTGGGGTTGGCCAGGTCCAGCAGATCGGCCACCTGCGTCTTGTCCACGGCGCCGTCCTTGTCGCGGTCGCGCGTGTCGGCCAGGTAGACGCGCTTGAGCTTGGCGGCGTCGCCCTGCTCGTTGTCGCGCTCGATGATCAGGAACCGGTCGCGGTCCACCGAGACCATGTCGCCGATGGAGTTGCCCGGCGCCTCGAGCTTGTAGGTCCAGCGGCGACCGGTGTAGGCGCGGTCGCGCAGGTCGAACTCGTTGATGCGCAGGCTGCCCGCGGGGTCGCCGGCGACGGTGCCCTCCAGCATCGGGTACAGGTGGCGGCCGTCGAGCCCGCTCGCCATGCCCTCGAAGCCCTTGCTGCCGCCCAGGTTCGGCGTGCCGCCGTTGAGGTAGGGGTTCTCGGGCGCCTGGACGCCGGGCAGCGCGACCGGCTTGTCCAGCAGCGCGCCCGTGGCCGAGAAGTGCAGCAGCCACGGCCCGAACTCGTCGCCGATCCAGTAGGTGCCGTCGGGCCGGCGGACGATCGACTCGACGTCGAAGTCGGCGCCGGTGAGCCTGCGGTCGGCGCGGGTCAGCGGGAAGGGCACGCGCTTGAACGGGTCGCTCAGGTCCACCCCGCCCACGGCCGTGACCACGCCGGAGCGCAGGTCGGGCTTGACGCGCTGGATGCGCAGCAGGAAGTCGCCGCTGTTGGCCTTGTTGCCGTAGCCGTTGTCGGACAGCACGTCATAGCTGCCGTCGCGGCGGCGGACGACGCCGCTGAAGCCCTGCACGGGCTGGCCCGGGAACGGCGGGGTGACGCCGTTGATCGGATCCGTGCCGAGCTGGGCGCCCGACGGCTCGCTGCCCGGCACGTAGGTCTGCGCGGGAAGGGAGGCCCATCCGGTGAGCGTCGCCCGGCCGTACCCGCCGTCGTGGGATGGGTGGCCGCCGTGGCCGTCGTGCCCGTCGGCGAGGGCGGGGGCGGAAAGGCTCAGCGCCACCGCGACGGCGCCCAACCCGATCATGGTTTTTCTCATGGCCGTCACGTTAGGGATGCCCGATTAATCGCGGCACAACACCGGATGACCCGCGGGTGCCCAGGCCGTGAGCGGGGCGGCGCCGGGGCGCGAACCCCGGCGGTGGAGGCGCCGCGCGTCATAGATCTCCCATCTCCATGGCGTGACCAGCACCTTTGCCAAACTCCCCATGTACTGGACAGCACACCTCGACTACTATCGGTAATCGACTGCATGCTACAGGTAGTGGGGCGATGCGTTGACGGAGCGACGATCGGCGGTGCGGGCGGCCGTTCACCTCTTGCTTGCCACGGCCACCGTCATCCTGCTCGTCACCGGCGTCGGCTCCCACGAGAGCCCGCCCGCCCTGCCCGCGATCACGGTGACCCCGGTCGTGGCGCCGGCCGCGGAGACGCGCGCCGAGGCCGCTCCCATGCCGGGCCCCGAGGACGCCGACCACGACGGGTGTCCCCGACCGTGGGAGAACCCCTGCGCCGCCGGCTGGGTCAAGCCTCCCCTCCCGCCGTCCCGTCACGGCGGGCATCCCTCGCAGCGGCCGAAGGCCGTCACCGAGACGGCGTTTCGGGCGGGCGTTCCCGCAGCGGGAGCCTCCGCCCTGCGATGGACGCGGCCCTCGGGGCCGCGGCTGCCCGTCTTCCGTTGCTGATCACCGGTCGCCGGTGCCGGGCCGCGCGCCGCGCGCCCGGCCGACGCTCCATGCCCTCATCAGCACGAAGGAGTCACACCCATGCAATCGTTGATCGACCATGCCCGCACGTTCCACCAGAAGGTCAGCGGCGGCCGAGAACAGGCGGCCGGCCCGGGCGACGGGGTCTCGCCGCAGGCCATGTTCGTCACCTGCTCCGACGCGCAGGTCATCCCGTCCCTGATCACCGGCGCCCGCCCCGGCGAGCTGTTCGAGCTGCGCACGGCGGGCAACGTCATCCCGCCCTACCGTCTGGGCCGGCTCACGGCCGAGGCCGCCACCATCGAGTACGCCGTGAACATCCTCGGCGTCCAGGACGTCATCGTGTGCGGGCACACCTGCTGCGGCGCCGTCCAGGGCCGGGTGCGTTCCTGGACGCTGCGGTCGGCGCCGACCACGCGGTGGTGGCTGCTGCAGACCCACCGCTGGCGGGACGCCCCCGTGCTCGCCGACGAGGACGCCGCGCGGGCCCACCTGATCGCACAGCTCGACAAGCTGCGCCGCTACCCCCGGGTGGCCCGGCGGGTGGCCGCCGGGCGCCTGCGCCTGCACGGCTGGTTCTACGAGGTCCAGACCGGCGTGGTGTCGAACTACCGGCCCGACACCGGCGCCTTCACCCCCCTTTGAGCCCCTGCGCCACCAGGCGCCCCGTGACCGGTTCAGGCCGGGCACGTCCATGACGGGCCGGTGGGCGGGAGTCCGTCCGATCGCGGCCTCCGCCGCCCACCGGCTCCACCGGCGAGGTCCCGGGTGTCGACAGCGACCGGTCCCGCTTTCTACACTTCAATGTATGAAGGATCGTTCAAGTGTCGCCGTGATCGACCCGCACGGCTGCTCGGTGCCGATGGTCGACGCCGAACGGGTCTCCGCGGTGCGCCGATCCCTGCCCTCCGAGGAAACCATCGAGGACCTGGCCCAGGTGTTCGGCCTGCTCGCCGACCCGGGGCGGCTTCGCATGGTGGCGGCGCTGCTGGAGGGGGGCGAGATGTGCGTGTGCGACCTGGCCGCCGCCACCGGCCAGAGCATGTCCGGGGCCTCGCACGCCCTGCGGTTGCTGCGGATGCGGCGGGTGGTCAAGGTGCGCAGGTCGGGGCGCATGGCCTACTACCAGCTCGCCGACTCCCACGTGCGCATGCTGTTCGACCTGGCGATCGCCCACGCCGGGCACACCGAAGGAGGGCTGGGCGATGGGTGAGCGCGCCGGGCACGGCCATGGTCACGGGCACGGGCACGGGCACGGCGCGGTCGCCGCCGAGGCCGACCGCCGCTACCTCACGGGGGCGCTCGCGCTGATCGTCGGGTTCATGGCCGTCGAGGTGGTCATCGGCTTCCTCGCCCGCTCGCTGGCCCTGGTGTCGGACGCCGGGCACATGCTGACCGACGCCATCGCCATCGTGTTCGCGCTGGTGGCCATGCGCATCGCCCAGCGTCCCCCGCAGGGCGGGTTCACCTACGGGCTCAAGCGCGCCGAGATCATCTCAGCCCAGATCAACGGCATCACGCTGCTGCTGCTGAGCGCCTACTTCATCTACGAGGGCGTCGGCCGGCTCATCGCGCCGCCGGTCGTGCACGGGGCTTTCGTCGTCGCCACCGGCGTGGCCGGCATCGCCGTCAACCTCGCCGCGACGTGGTTGCTCAGCAAGGCGAACCGGACGAGCCTGAACGTCGAGGGCGCCTTCCAGCACATCCTCAGCGACCTTTACGCGTTCGTCGCCACCACGATCGCCGGACTGGTGATCTGGCTGACCGGCTGGAACCGCGCCGACGCGCTCGCCGCGCTCGTGGTGGCCGGCCTGATGCTCAAGGCCGGCTGGGGGCTGGTCCGCGACTCCGGCAGGGTCTTCATGGAGGCGGCCCCCGCCGGGATGAACCCGGCGGAGATCGGCAGGAAGGCCGCCGCGCTGGAGCACGTCGTGGAGGTGCACGACCTGCACATCTGGGAGGTCACCTCCGGGTACGCGGCGCTGTCGGCGCACATCCTGGTGGCCCCGGGCGCCGACTGTCACGCCGTGCGGGTGGCCGCCGAGCGCCTGGTCCGCGACGAGTACGACATCGGCCACACCACCCTGCAGGTCGACCACGCGACGCCCGAGCTGCTGACCATCGGCCAGGCCGAGGCGCACTGCGCCGACCCGCACGGCCCCGCCCACCGCAACGACCCCTCCGGCTCCTGACCTGGACGCCCTCCGGCCGTCCGGTCGGCCGCCCGGTCCGCCCTCCGCTCGGCCGCCCCGCCGTCCCGCGGTCAGCCGCCGTTCCGGGGCTCTCCGTCGAGCAGGCGGTCAGGCCACGGGTGGTCGCCGTACACCAGGCCGATGGTGCGGGCCAGCCAGCGCCGCTCGCCGCCGCCCAGCATCGGCAGGACCTCCGCGAAGTCCTGCTCGTCCTTGGCGCGGGGGCGTTTGGCCTTGTAGAACAGCTGGATCTCCGGGCGCAGGTAGGGGACGCCCTGCGGCGACACCAGCCCCAGCCGCTCCACGGGGCGGCGCACCCGGGAGTCGCGGCGCGACACCCACTCGGGGCCGTCGGACTCGTCCAGCATCACCTGGATGCGCCACGGCGCGTCGGCCCCGGGACGGCACCAGATGTCGTGCACCGTCGCGGGAAGGATCTCCTCCCGCTTCCAGGGGCGCAGCACTCCCGGGGGGTCGGCGCACCACCACTCCCAGGTGGGCAGGATCCGCTGGGCGGCGAGCTGGTCGTCGCGGAGCAGCAGGACGTCGATGTCCCCGTGCTCGCGGAAGCCGTATCCCACGGCGAGTTCTATGGCGTAGCCTCCGGCGATCCACCAGCGGCCGTCCGCGGCGGAGAAGAGGTTCACGACTTCAGACAACGGCGCGGGGTCCCATGTGCCCCACGGCGTCTCCCGGCGCATCATGCCCGTCATCTTCGCGTGCGCGGAGCGTCACCGTAGGACTCTTCGCGAACTCAGGGGCCCCTATCGGCAGGCAGGCTCGAAGTGGCCGCCGTGCTCGGTCTGGGACAGCGCCCAAGCGGCGTTGATCAGTCCGATGTGACTGAACGCCTGAGGAAAGTTGCCGAGGAACTCCCCGGTGCGCGGGCAGACCTCCTCGGCCATCAGCCCGACGTCGTTGACGAACATCCCCGCCCGCTCGAAGACGGCCCGCGCCTCCTCGTGCCGTCCGGCCAGCGCCTGGGCCTGCGCCAGCCAGAACGTGCACAGCAGGAACGCCCCCTCCTCCCCCGGCAGCCCGTCGTCCATCAGGTAGCGGTAGACCAGCCCGTGCTCGTCGACCAGCCGCTCGGCGATGGCGTCGATGGTGGCGAGCATCCGCGGATGGTCCGCCGGCACCAGCCCGATGATCGGCAGCATCAGCACCGAGGCGTCCAGGTCGGCGGAGCCGAAGGCCTGAGCGTAGGCGCCGGCCTCCCGGCTCCACCCCTCGCGCAGGATGGTGTCCCTGATCTCCTCGGCCGCCGCCCGCCACTCGCCGACGCGGTGCCGGGCCCCGAGGCGCCCGGCCAGCCTGATGGCGCGGTCGACCGCGACCCAGCACATCGCCTTGGAATGCAGGTAGTGCCGGCGCTCGCCCCGGATCTCCCAGATGCCGTGGTCGGGCTCGCGCCACTGCGCGATCGCCGCGTCGGCGAGCGCGGTCAGGAACGCGCGCACCGGCTGGTCGAAGTCCCCGAGCTGGCTGGACACGCAATGGACGGCGTCCAGCAGTTCCCCGTAGACGTCGACCTGCTGCTGCCGCCACGCGTCGTTGCCCACCCGGACCGGCCGGCTGCCGCGCCACCCGCCCAGATGCGGCAGCTCCCGCTCGGACAGGTCGTGCTCGCAGCCGACGCCGAAGACGATCTGCAACGCCCGGGCCGGCTCGTAGGTCGCGGCGGCGGTCGTCATGCAGGCGAGGAACTGGTCGGCCTCGTCCGGGCAGGCCGCGACCCACAGCGCGTTCATCGTGAAGCTCGCGTCCCGCACCCACGAGTAGCGGTAGTCCCAGTTGCGCTCCCCGCCGGGCGCCTCCGGCAGCGAGGTGGTCGGCGCCGCCACCACCGCGCCGGTGGGCTGGTAGGACAGCGCGTACAGCACCCTGCCGGAGTGCGCGACCAGCTCGCGGTACGGCCCGTCGTAGGCCTGGTGGGCCCGCGACCACTCCCGCCAGCGGGCCACGGTGTTCTCCATGCCCGCGGCGATCCGCTGGTCGTCCCACAGGTCGGGCGGCGGCTCCGACGCCATGCTCCAGTGCAGGGCGAAGCGCAGCGTCGTGCCCTCCTCCAGCGTCGCCGCGCCGGCGGCCTCCTCGGCCATGACCGAGTGCGGGATCGGCGTGGACAGCGCGACCTGGTCGGGCCCGCCCCGGGCGCGCACGCCACCGGGTACGGCCGTCAGCAGCGGCATGACCAGCCCGTACTCCGGCCTCGGCACGCAGCGGACCTCCAGCTCGACCGACCCGCGCGCGCACGTGGCGCACCGGGCCAGCACGTGCGGGGCGTCGGCGCCGAGCCGGTGGACGTCGGGGTCCTCGCCGACCAGGAGCGCGTCGGTGAGCACCAGGACGCCGGTGGCGGTCTCGAACGTCGTCTCCAGCACCATGGTCTGCGGCAGGTAACGGCGCGTCACCGCGTACGGGCCGGCCGGGCGGATCGACCACGACCCCGCCCGGTCGTCGAGCATCGCCGCGAACAGCGACGGGCTGTCGAACCGGGGCAGGCACAGCCAGTCCACCGATCCGCCCGTGCCGACCAGCGCGGCCGAGTGCCGGTCCGACAGCAGCGCGTATCCGGCGATGGGTGTCCTCGTCATGGTCGCCTCACACCGCCCCTCCCCGGTGGCCTCGCTTCTAGGCCCATACCCGCATCGGGGCGAGGCGAGCGATCAGCCGTCCTCCGCGCCGGCCTCGATGTCGCCCTCCACCTTCAGGTAGATCTCCTGCAGGGCGTTCAGCACCGCGGGGTCGGGGCGGGCCCACATGCCGCGGCCGGCGGCCTCCAGCAGGCGTTCGGCCATGCCGTGCAGCGCCCACGGGTTGGACTCGGCGAGGAAACGCCGGTTCTCCGGGTCCAGCACGTACGTCGCGGCCAGCGTGTCGTACATCCAGTCGGCCACCACGCCGGTCGTCGCGTCGTAGCCGAACAGGTAGTCGACGGTCGCGGCCAGCTCGAACGCGCCCTTGTAGCCGTGGCGCCGCATGGCCTCCACCCAGCGCGGGTTCACCACCCGGGCGCGGAAGACGCGCGCCGTCTCCTCCGCCAGGCTGCGGGTGCGCACCGCGTCCGGCCGCGTGCTGTCGCCGATGTAGGCCGCGGGGGCGCGGCCGGTCAGGGCCCGCACGGTGGCGACCATGCCGCCGTGGTACTGGAAGTAGTCGTCGGAGTCGGCGATGTCGTGCTCGCGGGTGTCGACGTTCTTGGCCGCCACGGCGATGCGCCGGTAGGCGGCCTCCATGTCGGTCCGGGCGGGCGTGCCGTCCAGGTCCCTGCCGTAGGCGAAGCCGCCCCACACCGCGTACACCTCCGCGAGGTCGGCGTCGTCGCGCCAGTCGCGGCTGTCGATCAGCGGCAGCAGCCCCGCCCCGTAGGCGCCCGGCCGCGAGCCGAACACGCGCATGGTGGCCCGCCGCTCGTCCCCGTGCGCGGCGAGGTCGGCCTGGGCGTGCGCCCGGACATAGTTCACCTCCTCGGGCTCCTCCAGCGCGGCGACCAGTCGCACCGCGTCGTCCAGCATGACCACGACGTGCGGGAAGGCGTCGCGGAAGAAGCCGCTGATGCGGACGGTGACGTCCACGCGGGGGCGTCCCAGCTCGTCGGGCGGGATCGGCGCGAGCCCGGTGACCCGGCGGGACGCCTCGTCCCACACCGGGCGGACGCCCAGCAGGGCGAGCACCTCGGCCACGTCGTCCCCGGCCGTCCGCATGGCGCTGGTGCCCCAGATCGACAGGCCCACCGAGCGGGGCCAGTCGCCGGTGTCGGCCCGGTAGCGGGCGAGCAGCGAGGCGGCCATCGCCTGGCCGGTCTCCCAGGCCAGCCGGCTCGGCACCGCCTTGGGGTCCACCGAGTAGAAGTTCCGGCCGGTCGGCAGCACGTTGACCAGCCCGCGCAGCGGTGAGCCGCTCGGCCCGGCCGGAACGTACCCGCCATCCAGGGCGTGCAGGACGGCGCCGATCTCGTTCCCCGTCCTGTCCAGCCGCGGCACGATCTCCGTGGCCGCGAACCCGAGGATCGACGCCACCATCGGCGGCACCGCCACCTGCCCGGCCTCCGGTCGTCCGGCGTCCTCCGGCTCCGCCGACGGTTCGGCCCGGGGGTCCTGGGGGACGTCGGCCGCCCCGTCCGCCGTGCCGGCGGTCGTCGCGGGCGCCGGACGGGCGGCGAAGACGGCGGCGCAGACCTCCGGGACGGCGGCCGGGTCCCAGTCGCGGGCCTCCATGCCCTCGACGAGCGCGGCGGCGATCTCCTCGGCCTCGTCGGTGTCCGTGCGCCCGGCGGTGCCGTCCTCGGCCAGGCCAAGCGCCTCGCGCAGGCCGGGCAGCGCCTCGTTGCCCGCCCACATCTGCCGGGCGCGCAGCATCGCCAGCACCAGGTCCACCCGGGCCCGTCCCCTGGGTGCCTGGCCCAGCACGTGCAGGCCGTCGCGGATCTGCACGTCCTTGACCTCGCACAGCCAGCCGTCCACGTGCAGCAGGAAGTCGTCGAACTCGGCGTCGTGCGGCCGGTCGGCGACGCCGAGGTCGTGGTCCAGCCGGGCGGCCTGGATGAGCGTCCAGATCTGCGCGCGGATCGCGGGCAGCTTGGCCGGGTCCATGGCGGCGATCGAGGCGTGCTCGTCCAGCAACTGCTCCAGCCGCGCCATGTCGCCGTAGGTGTCTGCCCGTGCCATCGGCGGCACCAGGTGGTCCACCAGGGTGGCGTGGGCGCGGCGCTTGGCCTGGGTGCCCTCCCCGGGGTCGTTCACCAGGAACGGGTAGATCAGCGGCAGGTCGCCGAGCGCGGCGTCCGGGCCGCAGGAGGCCGACATCCCGGCCGACTTGCCGGGCAGCCACTCCAGGTTGCCGTGCTTGCCGACGTGCACGACGGCGTGCGCGCCGAAGCCCTCCTCGTCCCGCAGCCAGCGGTAGGCGGCCAGGTAGTGGTGGCTCGGCGGCAGGTCCGGGTCGTGGTAGATCGCGATCGGGTTCTCGCCGAACCCGCGCGGCGGCTGGACCATCACCACGACGTTGCCCGCGCGCAGCGCCGCCAGCACGATCTCCCCGCCGGGGTCGCGGGAGCGGTCGACGAACAGCTCGCCGGGCGGCGGGCCCCAGTGCCGCTCGACGCGGGCGCGCAGGTCCCCGGGGAGCGTCGCGTACCAGGCGCGGTAGCGGGCGGCGGAGATCCGCACCGGGTTGCCGGCGAGCTGCTCCTCGGTGAGCCAGTCCTGGTCCTGGCCGCCGGCGGCGATCAACGCGTGGATCAGCGCGTCGCCGTCCAGGTCGGCCACGCCGGGAAGCCCGTCCTCGCCGTCGGGGCCGATGTCGTACCCGTCCGCGCGCAGAGCGGCCAGGAGGCGCACGACGCTGGCCGGGGTGTCCAGGCCGACCGCGTTGCCGACCCGGGCGTGCTTGGTCGGGTAGGCCGACAGCATCACGACGATCCGCCGCTCCTCGCGGGGCACGTGCCGCAGGACGGCGTGCCGCACGGCGATCCCGGCGACGCGGGCGGCGCGCTCGGGGTCGGCCACGTAGACCGTCAGCCCGTCCTGGTCGACCTCCTTGAAGGAGAACGGGACGGTGATGATCCGGCCGTCGAACTCGGGGATGGCCACCTGGGAGGCCGCGTCCAGCGGGGAAAGGCCCTCGTCGCTCTCCTCCCACGCCCGCCGGCCGCTCGTCAGGCACAGGCCCTGCAGGATCGGCACGTCGAGCCCGGCCAGCGCGCCCACGTCCCACGCCTCGTCGTCCCCGCCGGCCGAGGCGGTCGCCGGGCGCGTCCCTCCGGCGGCGAGCACGGTGACGACCAGCGCGTCCACCTCGCCGAGCACCTGGAGCAGCTCCGGCTCCGCCGTGCGCAGCGAGGCGCAGTAGACGGGCAGCGGGCGGCCTCCCGCGTCCTCGATGGCGTCGCACAGCGCGTGCACGAACCCGGTGTTCCCCGCGACGTGGTGGGCGCGGTAGTACAACACCCCCACCACCGGCCGCGTGCCGGTCCGTCCGTCCGCGATCGTGACCGGGGCGCTCTGGTTCCCGTTCGTGGCCGGGATACCGGCCGCCTCCCGCCTCCCCTCGACGGGAAGATCGGCCGTCACCTCCCCGCCTGTGCCTGCGTCCTGCCCCGCCGGAGGTTCGGGCTCCGGGCGTTCCAGGACGCCCCAGGCGGGGGTGGCCTCGGGCGGGGCGAAGCCGTGGCCGGTGAGCAGCACGGTGTCGGACAGGAAGCGGTGCAGCTCGGCCAGGTTCGCCGGACCGCCGTGCGCGAGGTAGGCGTGCGCCTCGGCGCACACTCCTCCGGGGACGGTGGACAGCTCCATCAGCTCGGCGTCGGGGGCCTGCTCGCCGCCGAGCACCACCACCGGGCGGGGGCCGGCGAGCAGGGCGTCCAGGCCCTCCTGCCAGACCCGCCGCCCGCCGAGCAGGCGGACGACGACCAGTTCCACGCCGTCCAGCAGCTCGGGGAGGCCGGCGGCGGTGAGCCGGGCGGGGTTGCCGAGCCGGTACGGCAGGCCGCACGCGCGGGCGCTGAGCAGGTCGGTGTCGGAGGTCGACAGCAGGAGCAGGGGGAGATGGCGCACGGCACATCCTCACTCGGGGTCCGCGCCCCGGGTCGTGGGTCCACACGGCGGCCTGGAGTCTCCTGGCTTCCGGATCGACGCATCACCCCGGCCTTCCCGCCCGTTGCCGGGCCGTGGCCTTGGTGGGGTTGACTCCCCGGTGACAGTGGCGGGACCGCGCCGGACTCACACCGGCTTCCTCCAGTACCGTCGCCCTCCATCAGATCATGTCGTCCGACTTATTGCGAGATGTCGTTATTGCGATCAGCCGGGGTTACCATCCTCACCGTGGCCGCCGCCGACTTCTCCGCCCCCGCGAGCGGGAACGAAACCACCCGCCCGCCTGGCCAGACTCCTCCCGGCGGCGCCGGCCCCTCGTCCCGGCCGGCCGGCGGCGCCGGTTCCCCGGCCCGGTCGCGGCCGGACGCATGCCCCGGGGCCCTGCAGACCCACACGGCGGCGGACGGCGCGGTCGCCCGCCTCCGGACGCCCGGCGGCCTGCTCACCCCCGACCGGCTGCGCGTCATCGCGGACGCCGCCACCACGTGGGGATCGGGCGTGATCGAGCTGACCTCCCGCGCGAACGTGCAGGTGCGCGGGCTCGGCGAGGCGGACGGCCAGGCGTTCGCGGACCGGATGGCCGCCGCCGGGCTGCTGCCCTCGGCCACCCACGAGCGGGTGCGCAACATCCTCGCCGGCCCGCTGTCCGGCCTCGACGGGCGCGGCCTCGCCGACGTCATCCCCCTCGTCCGCGCGCTGGACGACGCCGTGCTCGCCCGGCCCGCCCTCGCGGAGCTGCCGGGCCGTTTCCTGTTCGCCCTCGACGACGGCCGCCGCGACCTGCTCCCCCTCCACGCCGACCTCACCCTCCTCCCCACCCGGCCCTCCCCCGTGGCCCGCTACGCACGGGCCGGGAACGAACCCGGTCCGGGCGGGTCCGTAGAGGCTCGGGGCGCGGGGCACGGGGCGGGCATCGCCGGATGCGTGCTGCTGCTCGCCGGGCAGGACACCGGGCTACGGTTCCGCCTCGCCGACGCGGTGCCCGTGATGATCGCCGCCGCCGAGGCGTTCCTGGCCGAGCGGACCGCCCAGGGCACCGGCGCATGGCGCGTCGCCGAACTCACCGACGGCCCCGCCGCGATCACCGCCCGCCTCACCACCGGCACTCCCCAGGTCTTCCCCGCCATCCGCACCGGCCCGGACACCGCGACGACGGATACGGCCGGGCGTACGGACACCGGGAAATCTCCCGGGGTCGTCGCCATGACGGACGGGCGGGTGGCGCTGGTCGTCCTGGCCGCGCTGGGCCGGCTCACCGCCGCCCAGGCGCAAGCGGTGGCCGAGGCGGCCGACGCGGGAAGCGCGGAGGTCCGGCTGACCCCGTGGCGCACCCTCGTGATCCCCGGCATCGCGCCCGCCGAGGCCGCGGCGTGGACATCCCGCCTGGCGGCCGCCGGGCTGGTGACCGACGCGGCATCCCCATGGGCCGGAGTCACGGCCTGCACGGGCCTGCCGGGCTGCGCCAAATCGCTCGCCGACGTCCGGTCCGACGCGACCCGGGCCACCTCGCACCCGCACCCCGCCACCGGACCGGTCCTGACCGGACACCGGCCGCTCCCCGTGCACTGGGCGGGATGCGAGCGTCGCTGCGGACGCCCCGCCGGCCCGGCCGTACTGGTGACCGCCACTCCCGACGGCTACCACGTCGAGTCCCCAGGCACGTCCGGACACCACACCACCCTCCCGGCCACGGCCACCGCGGTCGCCGGAGCACGCACCGGCGACCATCGCTAGCACGTGACAGAGGGACGCCTGATGGGCTGTCCGCGAACGTTCACCGGCTCGGGCTCCGTAGCAGGCGCCGGCATCGCCGTACCACGATTCGCCGACCCGGCGCCGATCAGTGCAGCACGTGGCCGGGGGTGGAGAGCCGCGCCCGGCGAACGCATGTGGTCACCGCACCAGGTGCGGCCGGGGGTGGAGAGCCGCGCCCGGCGAACGCATGTGGTCACCGCACCAGGTGCGGCCCGGGGTGGAGAGCCGCGCCCGGCGAACGCATGTGGTCACCGCACTAGGTGCGGCCGACGATGGTGCCGGCTCTGTCGATGACGATGACGTCGACCTCCACCGGGGCGCCGCGCAGGACGTCCAGGGCGGTGGCGCGGGCGCGGACGGCGATCAGGTCGCCGAGGGGCACCCCCGCCTCCCGGCTGAGGGTGAGTGCCTGCAGGGCGGTGTTGGCGTCCCGCACCCCGGCCGCCAGCGCCTCGTCGCCGCCCGCGCCGAGCACCATCGCCGCCAGCGCCTCGGTGCTGACCTGCGAGCGGCCCGAGTGCAGGTCGAGATGCCCGTCGGCGAGCTTGGACAGCTTGCCGACGCCGCCGGCCACGGTGAGCCGGGGGACGGGGTGGCGGCGCAGGTACTTCAGGACGGCGCCCGCGAAGTCCCCCATGTCGAGCAGCGCGTCCTCCGGCAGGCCGTACAGCTCGGCGGCGACCCGCTCGGAGGTGCTGCCGGTGCACGCCGCCACGTGGCGGCGCCCGGCGGCGCGGGCGACGTCCACGCCCCGCCGGATGCTGTCGATCCACGCCGAGCACGAGTAGGGCACCACGACGCCCGTGGTGCCGAGGATGGACAAGCCGCCGAGGATGCCGAGCCGGGGGTTCCAGGTGCGGCGCGCCAGTTCCTCGCCGCCGTCCACGGAGATCTCGACGACCACGTCGCCGGCGGCTCCGTGCGCGGCGGCGACGCGCGCCACGTGGGCGCGCATCATCTCCCGGGGCACCGGATTGATGGCGGGCTCGCCCACCTCCAGTGGAAGGCCCGGCTTGGTCACGGTGCCGACGCCCGGCCCCGCGCGGAAGGTGACCCCGGTTCCGGGGGCGCCTCGCCGCACGGCGGCGCGGATCAGCGCGCCGTGCGTGACGTCCGGGTCGTCCCCCGCGTCCTTGACCACCCCGGCCCTGGCCTCCCGATACGGCCGGGCATCCTGACCCTCCGCGGTCCGTCGAGGCTCCGCCGTCCCATGTCGCCCCGCCGTCTTCCCAGGGCCGGCGGTCTCCTCCCGCCTGGCCGCCTCATCGTGCCGCGGAGGACGTCCGTCCTGCGGGGGTGTCACGTGAGCGGGGATGAGTTCCTCGGTGGCCAGCGCGAACGACGGGCGCTGCCCTCGGGGCAGGACGATCTCCACCGGGTCGGGAAACGTCCCGGTGAGCAGTGCGGTGTAGGCGGCAGTGGCCGCCGCCGTCGCGCACGCGCCGGTCGTCCACCCGTACCGCAGCCCAGTGCTCATGGGTCAAGAATGCACATCCCACGAGCGGGGCCGCCGCACAGGGCCGCCCTGGCCGGCTTCTCCCGGTTCGCCAGGGCACACGGCCGGATCCCGCCCGGTGAGCGGACCGGGCGGGATCGGCGCAGGGTCGGGTCAGATGCAGAAGCCCCAGGTCGGCTTGCAGCAGCCCCAGGTGAACGCGCCCTCGGTGGCGGGTTCCCGGCCGCCGACGATCCGCTCGTCCAGCGTGATCTCGCCGGCCGGGTGGTCGAGGCCGGCGACGCGGGCCTGCGGGTTCTTCCACTGACGGATCAGCTCGTTGTCGGGCATTTCATGACTCCTTCGATGACGAGGCCGAGATGCGGTGACGCCTACACGGGGCAGGAGAGAGTGCGGGTGGCGCAGCAGCCGATGCTGATGAAGAACTCGGTCTGCGGAGGCATCCCGCCGACCACCTCCTCCTGCAGGGCGATCTCGCCGGCCGGGTGGTCGAGGCCGGCGACGCGGGCCTGCGGGTTCTTCCACTGACGGATCAGCTCGTTGTCGGACATGAGGGAACTCCTTGTCGATGAATCGGTGGGGATGAACGGGGTGCGGGCCTGCTAGCAGAGGTCCACGGTGCAGCATTTGTGGGAGATCACCGGCGGCCAGGTCTCCTGCGGCATGCCGCCGACGACGTGCGCGAGGCCCTCGTCGACGTCGATCTCACCGGCCGGGTGCGCGATCCCCCTGGTGCGGACCCGGGGGTCCTTCCACTGACGGATCAGTTCGTCGTCGGACGACATCGCGCGACTCCTTCGGTACTCGGGTCAGCCGCAGTAGACGCCGGTGGGGCAGCAGCCCCAGGAGGCGATCGCCTCCGTCGCGGGCGGCATGCCGCCGACCAGCTCGTCCAGGCTGATCTCACCCGCGGGGTGGACCAGGTCACCGGTACGGGCCTGCGGGTTCTTCCACTGACGGATCAGCTCGTTGTCGGACATCTCATGACTCCTTCGGCTACGTCGTGGCGATCAGAAGCCGCCGGCGCAGAACGCGTCGGTGGGGCAGCAGCCCAGGGAGAAGGCGTACTCGGTCCTCGGAGGCTGGCCGCCGACCACGCGGGTGTCGTCCAGGGCGATCTCCCCGGCGGGGTGGACGAGGCCGGCGGTGCGGGCCTGCGGGTTCTTCCACTGACGGATCAGCTCGTTGTCGGACATGGTGTGTCTCCTTCGTTGAGTTTTCGGTGGAGGGGGACCCCGCCGGACGGTGCCGGCGGGACGGGCCCGCGGTACCGCGGGCCCGGGGCGGCTCAGATTCCGCCGCACCACAGACCGGTGGGGCAGCAGCCCAGGGAGGCGATCCACTCGGTCACCGGCGGCCGGCCGCCGACCACCTGCTCCTCGGTGAGGGCGATCTCGCCGGCCGGGTGGTCGAGGCCGGCGGTGCGGGCCTGCGGGTTCTTCCACTGACGGATCAGCTCGTTGTCGGACATGACGTACTCTCCTTGTCGTTGGTGTGTGTACGGGCGCGCCGGGGCCATCCGGCGCGCTTCACGCGTTCAGGGCCTCGACCCGCGGACGGGGCTCGGCGTCCAGTGCGAACAGCTCCCGGTAGGTCCCCTCTCGTGCGATGAGCTCCTCGTGCCTGCCGCGCTCGACGACGCGGCCGCGGTCGAGCACGAGGATCTGGTGGGCGTCGCGGATCGCGCTCAGGCGGTGCGAGATGACGATCCGCGTGACCTCGAGCCCGGACAGCGCCGCGTCGACGCGGCGTTCGGTCTCGGGGTCGAGGTGGCTGGTGGCCTCGTCGAGGATGAGCAGACGGGGCTTGTGGACCAGGGCGCGGGCCAGGGCGACCCGCTGCCGCTGCCCGGCGGACAGCGCGGCTCCGGCCTCGCCGACGAGCGTGCCGTATCCCATGGGCATGGCGACCACGTCGTCGTGCAGTCCGGCGATGCGGGCGGCGCGCACCACCTCCGCCTCGGTGGCGTCCTCCCGACCCAGGGTGAGGTTCTCCCTGATCGAGCCGTTGAAGAGGTTGAGGTCCTGCAGGACGGCGCCGCAGCGTGATCGCAGGTCGTGGACGTCCAGGTCGGAAAGGTCGTGCCCGCCGTGGCGCACCGTGCCCGCGGTGGGGCGCAGCAGGCCGAGGACCAGCAGGGCGATGGTGCTCTTGCCCGACCCCGTGCGGCCGACGATGCCGAGCTTGTCGCCGGGCTGGACGGCGAAGGCGAGGCCGGACAGGACCGGCGGGCCGTCGGACTGGTAGTGGAAGACCAGCCCCTCGACCTCGACGCCGCTGGGGGCGTCCGGAGCCAGGCGCACCTGACCGCTGGGCTCCTCGTCGGCGTCGACGATGTCGTACACCCGCTCGATCTGGCTGCGCAGCATCGGATAGCTCTGGCCGGCGCCGGCCAGCCCCTGGATCGGGGCCAGCACCGCGAGCGCCACCGTACTGGCGGCGAGCGCCGTGCCGATGGTCATGGACCCGTTCAGGACCAGCGCCAGCCCGGTGAGCAGCAGGAGCAGGGGGGCCGCGGTGGTGAGGGCCTGGTGCAGGGCCTCCAGGCCGGCGGTGATCCGGCCGCGGACGGCCAGGGCCGCGCGGTACCGGTCGAACAGGCCGGCCCAGTGCTGCTCGGCCCGCTCCTCCACCCCGTTGGCCTTGACCGGGATCACGGCCTCCAGCGTCTCGGTGAGATAGCTCTGCTCCTCGGCCTTGGCCGACAGCTCGCGCTGGTAGACCGCCGCCGTCCGCGGGGAGAGCCGCACCACCAGCAGCACGTGGACGCCGCCCAGCACGACGACGACCGGCACGTACCCGGGGGCGAGCACGGCCAGGCCGATCAGGTAGCCGGTGAGCAGCGCGGCGTCCAGCACCATCGTCAGCAGCCGCTGGGTGACGGTCTCGCGGGTGGTGGAGACGCTGCCGAGCCGGGCGAGCAGGTCGCCCCTGCGGCGCTGGATGAAGAACGACAGCGGCAGCCGCAGCATGTGGCGGATCAGCCGCCGCCCGAGCGTCGCCTCGGCCCGGACGCGCAGGCCGAGCACCACCAGCTCGCGCAGCAGGGTCATGGCGCCGGCCAGGACCGTGGTGCCGGCCACCACGATGGCGAACACGGGCAGGATGTCGGCCCGCCGGTCGGGGACGAAGGTGTCGACGACCTGCTGGGTGGCGATCGGGAGCACCAGTGCGAGCGTCTTCAGCACGACCGCGCAGGCCAGCACGACGCCGAGCAGGCCGCGGCTGCCGGGCAGCGCCACGAAGTCGCGCAGGTAGCGCAGCATGAGCCACTCGCGCATGGGCGTGCGCCGCCGCGTGAAGTCCGGTCCCGGCGTCACGCGGACCAGCACGCCGCCGTAGCGCCGGTCGAAGTCCTCCCTGCTCTGCCAGAGGCGGCCGGCTCCCGGGTCGGCGATGCGGACGCGCCGCGCGGTGACCCGTTCGACGACGACGAAGTGGTGGTCGGAGAGGTAGGCGATGACCGGCTCGTCGGTGCCGTCCAGGTGCGCCACCCGCTCGGTCCGCGCGTGCAGGCCCATGCGGGGGGCGGCGGCGATCAGGTGGGCGGCCGACACCCCGTCGCGGCCGATGCCGAGCAGTTCACGGCATTCGGCGACCTTGGTGTCGCGGCCGTGGAAGCTGGCGATCATGGCCAGGCAGGCCGCGGCGCATTCGGTCGAGGTGAGCTGGTGCCGCAGCGGAACCCTGGCCATCAGCGATCCCTCCCGACCGGCGATCCGCACGGCGTGCCGGCCATCGGCGCCCGCTCCCAGGGAGGGACCTCGTACAGCGGCCTGGTCATGACCGGTCCCTTTCGGCGCGGCACCCCGGAGGGCGACCCGGCCATCGGCGACCGCTCCCGGCGGGGCGCCTCGTACGGCGACCTGGTCATCGCTGGTCCTTTCCGGCGGGGGCCTCGAACAGGAGCACTGAGGGGATCTGGCCGGGCAGGGCGAGCCGGAGCAGCCCGTGCCCGATTCCGGCCAGCCCGTTCATCAGGCCGGGCGTGTGCGGGCCGGGTGCGCCGCAGCGCGGGCCGTGGCGCTCGAGGTCGTCGAGCACGCGAGCCGTGCGGGCCGTCAGGAGGCCGGCCACTTCCGGCCGGTCGCGGGTCCGGATCAGCAGTTCGAGGTTGCCCAGCTCGCCGTGGCAGAGGCTGTGGTTGGCCATGGGCCCGTGCGCCGCCTCGGCGGCCAGCGCGAGGCCGAGGTCGGCCCGCACCGGATCCACGCGCGCCGGATCGGCGGACACCCCGCCGGCGGACGTCAGGTCGGAGAACGCCCGGGAGGCGGAGGTCAGGTCGCCGGGCGCCCGGGAGGCGGGGGTCAGGACGGACGTCCGGGAGGCGGGGTTCAGGGCGGAGGTCCGGGACAGGCCGATGCCGGGGGCGCCGTGGCACCAGGCGTGGAGGGTGTCGTCGGGGCCCTGCCCCGTGCGGAAGTCGGGCCAGCCCCGCAGGTCCGGCCGGTAGTGCTCGCTCTCGTAGGCGAAGGCGGCCAGGGCTGTCTCTCGGGCGCGCGGGTCGCCGCCCGCCTCGGCGTAGCGGCACAGCGCCCAGCCGATGCCGGCCGCGCCGTGCGAGAACCCGGTCAGCGGCAGGTCACCGCACATGGGCGTCCGCCAGGCCATGCCCGCTCCGGTGGGGATCGCGGTGGTGAGCAGGCGCTCGGCGCACGCCTCCGCCGTCCGCCAGGCCGCGTCCGATCCGGTGGCCTGGTGGATCGCGAGCATCGTCGCCAGGGTGCCGGCGGCGCCGCCGATGACGTCCAGGACCTCGTCGTGGCCGGCCGCCTTGGCGCACGCCTCCACCAGGTCCTCCACCGGTCCCGCCAGGCCGGGCTCGCCGAGCAGGCCGGCCAGGTGCAGCAACGCGTACGCCACGCCGCCCAGCCCGGTGAACGCCCCCATGACGCCCTGATTCGGCGGGTCCTCCGCGAGCCGGGCGAGGGGGACGACCGCGCGGCGGGCCAGGCCGGCGTACCGCTCCCGGCCGGTGACGGCGGCGCACTGCGCCAGGAACAGCGCCACCCCCGTGTAGCCGCCGTACAGCTCCCAGGACAGCGGCCGGGGCATCCAGTACTTGTCCTCCACCAGGTCCAGCCCGAGCCAGTTGACCCGGCCGTCGTCGGCGCAGGCGTGCCGGTCGATCAGGTCGGCGATGTCCTGGGCGGCGGCGACCAGCCGGTCCCGGTCCGCCGGACCACCGCCGGCGGGCGCCGCGGACGCGACGCCGGTGACGACGCCGGTGACGACGCCGGCCAGGCCGGTGCGGTCGCGGGAGGCCATCGACGCGCGGATCACCCATTCCTGACGGCGCCGGTCGGCCTCGCCCATGCCCTGGATCTTGCGGACGGCGCGGCTAAGGCCGGACTCGGGCAGCACGCCGCGGAGCCGGACGCCGCCGGAGGTCCACAGGTCGCGGCCGCCGGGCCGGGTCGTGAAGATCGGGATGTCGCCGGCCCAGAGGTCCGCGGTCTCGTACTCGGTCATCCGCTCGCGGAGCGGGTCGCCGCCGGACAGCGCCCAGAGGTGGTCCAGGACGCGGTCACGGTCGAGGCCGTGACGCAGCACGTCCGGGTGGGTGGACTCCATCATCAGCTTGCCGTAGGTCCGGGTGGCGCGCGGGACGACCCGCACCTCGTCGTCGGCGAAGACGGCCAGCAGCCCGGTCAGGCCGGCGGCGTCCGCGACGATGGCCTCGTAGGCCCGCCCGAACCCGGCCAGGATGTCCTCGACATGGTCGGCGGGGTCGGCGGCGCCGGTCTCGTCGTCGCCGACGCGCGGGCGGTTGCCCACTCCCGGGAAGGTCGCGTGGTCGCGGACCAGCCGCATCTCGTCGGTGCCCTGGCCTGCCCACGCGGGGCTCTTGACGGGCATGGTGGCGTCCTTGTCGCCGCCCATCCCGGACAGGTCGATCACGCCGTTCTCGCCGAGCATCAGGTCCGGGAGCAGGCCGCTGCGGCTCACCGAGGCCTCCAGTGCCCGCGCCGCCGGGTCCGCCATCAGGCCGTCGAATCCGGCGCCCGGCACCACGGGGTGCAGCAGCGCCTCCAGGTCGACCAGCACGGGCTGGTCCCCGCAGGCGATCAGGTTCTCGCAGTGGAAGTCGGCGCCGTCCAGCGCGTGCAGCAGCGCGAGCAGCGCGCCGAGCCGGTGGTAGTAGCGGCCGACCTCCTCCTGGTCGCGGCACGGCAGGTGCGGTGCGAACTCCACCCAGCCGTACGCGCCGCGGTCCAGCACCGCCAGGCGGGTGAGGCCGAGGCCGGGGACGCGTTCGTTGAGCCGGCCCAGCGCGTCGTTGAAGTGGCGGTGGACGGACTGCGGGCGCGGCTTGTACACCACCCGCGCGCCGCCGTCGAAGCCCAGGACGCTCACCGACCGGCCGCCCTGGTGGGTGTCACCGCCGGCGGCGGCCGTGGTCAGCGGGCCGGGGTCGGCCCCGCCCAGCAGCGTGCGGACGATCTCGTCGCGGTCGGCCGCGAAGCGTGCGAGCATCTCGCCGCGGGTGGCGGCGAACCGGTCGGCGGTCTCGGCCAGCAGCCTGGCCAGCACCGGGTACTCCTCGCACAGCGCCGCCAGCGCCTCGGGCCGCCGGAAGTGCCGGACGAACCCGGCGAACCGCTCCTCGGGCGTCTCACCCGCCAGCCGCCGGGCGACGCGCATGACGTTGAGCTCCAGGACCAGCGTCCGCGCCGCCAGCGCGGCCAGCCGCTGCCGCAGCTCCCCACCCCAGCCCGCCAGCAGGGCCCCGGCTTCGACGGCCGGTCCGCATTCGGCCAGCGCGCCGGCCAAATGCCGCAGCGCGCCCTCGGCGAACGGCGCCACGACCGCCGTGAACCCCTCCCCGGCCGGCGCCGTGTCCGCGGCGGCGACCGCCTCGGCGGCCTGCCCGGCCCAGGCGGGACGGCCGGCGCGGCCCGCCAGCGCGGCGGGCTCCTCGTCGAGCAGCGCGGCCAGTTCCTCGACGCTCAGCCCGGCCGCGGCCAGCCGCCGCTCGAACCGCCCGTCGTCCAGCGGCCCGTGGGCGTCGCGCCACTCCCGCAGCCGCCAGCGCGCGGTCTCCCCCGTCGTCTCCGGTGGCCGGCCGGCGGGGAGGTGCCCGCCGGCCTGGTCCAGCCGCTCCGCCAGCGTCAGGCCGTCCGCCCACCACGCCGGGCCGAGCCCGGCGGGCGCCGCCCGCGACGTCTTTCCGTGTCCGCTCATGACAAGCACTGTGCCGATCCGCGGCGCGCGTCACATGCGGGCGGCGCCCCCAAATTCCCGGGGTCTCGTGGGGGCGCGGTGGGGGCTCACGGGGGCGTCATGGGGGCGTCGGCCGCGTCAGCCCGGCGCATGAGCTCGGCGGCGTGCTCGTACAGGGCGGCGCGGTCGGGCAGGCCCGTCTTGTGCAGCAGGCTCGCGACGTGCTTCTCCACCGTCCGGGGTGAGATGAACAGCCGCTTGCCGATGTCGACGTTGCCGCGCCGTTCGGCGAGCAGGGTCAGCACCTGGTACTCCCGAACGCTGACGCCCTGGCCGCGCAGCCGGCTCGGCACCTGCTCGCGTCCGGTGCGACGCTGCGACACCGCGGCCCCCGCCTGGCGCAACATGGCCCGGCAGGCCCCGGTGACGGCGGGGATGCCGGCCTGGTGGAAGTACTCCTCGGCGGTGCGCAGCCAGACCAGCGGCTCTCCCCAGCCGTCGGCCAGGGCGGCCTCGGCCACCAGCCGCAGCCCGAGGTTCCGGGCGAGCGGGAACGGCCGGCCGTTCTCCGCGGCCGCCGCGAACGCGGCGAGCGCGCCGTCCGCGTCGCCGTCGCGGCCCAGCAACACCGCGTCGGCCAGGTGGAGGAAGTGCCGGTTCCAGGCCAGCTCGGCGGCCGAGGTGGCGTCCGCGGCCCGCCATTCGGCGCGGCCCGCCCTCCCGGCCAGCACCTCCATGAGCACGCCGATGCCGTACCTGCCGGTCAGGTAGTAGACGGTGGGGTTGCGCTCCTCCCAGTCCCGAGCTTTGGCCAGCATCTCGGCGCACAGGTCGCGGTCCTCCTCCAGCAGGGCGCACGTGGCCTGGCACAGGCCGTGGACGACCGGCATGTGCAGGCTGTTCTCCCCTCCCCACCGGCGGAACCGCTCCAGCGCCAGCTCCATGTCCGCGCGCTTGGCCTGATGGGCGGCGAGCGTGGCCTGGGCGAGCAGAAGGTACTGGGTGTAGGCGGTGTGGCCGAGGCGGATGGTCGTCTCGACGCACGGCACGGCCAGCTCGTGGGCCTCGCCGTACTCGCCGCGCAGGACCGCCATCATCACCAGGGAGGCCTGGGCGGTGTGGACCAGGCTGATCGCGCCGGCCCGCTCCGCCGCCCTGCCGACCTCCTCCAGCCGGTCTCGTTCGCCGGTGCGCAGGGCGTGGTTGGCGGCCAGGCGCACCATCGCCCGCAGCTTCCACAGCCTCAGCCCGTGGGCGTCGGCGATGGTCAGCACCCGGGTCAGGCATCGGTCGGGCTCGTCGAACCCGCGGACCCGGGAGAACAGCGCCATCCGCTCCCACGCCTGGCAGGCCACCTCGGGGAGCGGGACGCGCTCGGCGACCTCGGCCGCCCGCCGCACGAGGGTCTCCGCGGCGGCCATCCGCTGGGGGCTCTGCTGCAGCACGCCGTGGTCGGGGACGATGAGCTGGGCCTCGATCACGTCGATGGCGGCGGCCCTGGCCTCGTCGGGGCCGATGTCGAGCAGCCTGCGGACCGCGGCGACGTGCGCGAGGCCGTCGGCGGTCTGGCCGATCTCGGCGGCCACCCACGCCAGCTTGGTGCGCAGGTCGATCTCGTGCGGGATGGTCATCGCCAGGTCGCCGGTGATCGGCAGGTCCTTGGCGAGCGCGTAGGCGCGGTCGGCCTCCCCGCTCTCGGTCAGCGCGTGCAACAACCCCTGGATGGCGCTCGCCCGCAGGTCGGCGGGGGCGGAGCCGAGCATGCCGTAGGCGCGGTCCAGCAACGTGACGGCGAGGTCGGCGGCGCCGTCGCCCAGCAGGCGGCGACCGGCGTCGGCCAGCAGACCGGCCGCGCCGAGCGCGTCCCCCGCGCTCAGGCGCAGGGTGGCCGCCATCTGGCACCACTCCCCGGGCAGCCCGGGGTGCAGGCGCTCCAGCGCGTCGGCCGCGCTGCGCGCGATCAGCTTGCGCTCGGCCGGGATCAGCGCGGACAGCAGGGCCTCGGCCATCAGGGCGTGGCGGAAGGCGTACCAGTCGCTGGCGGAGTCGTCCGGTGTGATGAGCCGCGCGTCGGTCGCCGACCGCAGGAAGGCCATGACCTCGCGGTCGTCCAGGCCGGCGACCTCCTGGATCACCGGGACCGGGAAGCGGGAGCCGAAGATCGCCGCCGTGTGCAGCAGATCCCGGGCCGAGGGACCCAGGTGCGCGGCGCGCAGGGTGATGCTACGGACGAGCGTGGTCGGCACGTCGATCGCTGGGTCGCCGTTCAGCCGCCAGCGCCGGCCGTCGCGCTCCAGGGCGCCGACGCCGGCCATCGCGGCGAGCAGTTCCTCGACGATGAACGGGACGCCCGCGGTGTCACGTTCCAAACGGCCGACCAACTGGCGGGGCAGGTCCTCCGGCGAGACGTCCAGGCAGGCGGCCGTCAGGCGTGCGAGCTGGTCGGGCGGCAGCGGCGCCAGGTCGATGAGGCCCGCGGTGCGCCGCAGGTGGCACGACTCCGCGACGGCGCGGGCGGGTCCCGCGTGGCTGCGCAGGTTGGCCAGCAGGAGGGCGGGCGTCTCGGCGAGGTTGTCGGCCAGGTACTCCACGACGGCGAGCGTGTCGGCGTCCGCCTCGTGCAGGTCCTCAAGGATGAGCAGGCAGCCGCCGTCCCGCCCGATCACCGCCAGCAGGCGCAGGATGGCCTCGGCCAGGACCACCACCGACTCCAGGTGGCCGGCGATCCCCGCCCGCCGCCACTCCGGGACCAGCCGGGTCAGCGCCGGCAGGTAGGGCGCCAGCGCGGGGTCGTCGGGCGGGGGGTTGGTCCTGCTGTAGGAGAGCAGCGCCTCGCATAACGGTTTGAACGGGATGTCCGCGCTGACATTGCCACCGCGTCCCCGTAACACGGTCATTCCAGCGTCGAATGCCCGGTACGCGCATTCGGCGGAAAGGCGGGACTTGCCTATCCCGGGGTCGCCGAGCAGAAAGACCGCGCCGCCGCGCCCTTGACGGGCGGCGGACAGGCGCCGGTCGAGTTGTTCGGTTTCGCGCTCACGCCCGACCAGAATGGGGGAGGTGAATGACATGACGACAGATTATCTGCCGCCATGTCACGAAATATGGGCTTTTAGCAGGTGCTGATGGTGACGGGAAGGACGGTGTCGTCCCCGCCGGCGGCCAGCACGACGCCCGCCGCCGTGTCGGGCGAGCCCAGCACGAGCGTCGTCCCGGCCGTCAGCCCGGCCAGCACCAGAGCGCGGGTCACCGGGGAGACCCCGGCCAGCCTGATCATGATCGAGCCGGCCGGACGGCCCACCCGCTCCTGCCAGGACGAGGCCGGCCCCCCGGCGGTCTCACGGTCGTCACATTCCACGGATCTCTCCTTCATCAGCGGGCCGCAGCAGCAGCACCGACGTCGTTGTTTCCGGAAGGGCCAGCCTGAGCAGTCCATGGCCGATGCCGGCCAGGCCGTCGAGCAGGCCCGGGGTCGGAGCGTGGCGGGGAGTGCCGCACCGCGCTCCATGAGTGTCCAGCGAGGCCAGCAACCTGCCGGCGTCCCGGCGCAGCTCACGCCGCGCCGAAACGTCTCCCCGCCGCGCCGGCGCACTCAACGCCTCCAACCGCCCCGTCTCGCCATGGCACAGACCATGGCCGCCCAGCGTCCTCCCGGCCGACCTTGAGGGGCCGCCCGCCGGAACGCCGGCGCCTGTGTGCCCGCCCGGCGAGACCCCCGCGCCCATGAGGGATGGGGAGCCGCCCGCGAGAGCGGCATCCGCCGGGATGTCCGGGGTGTCGGCGGTGTCCGCCAGGGCGAGGCGCACTCCCGCCGCGCCGTGGCACCAGGTGTTCTCTTCGGGCGCCCGTGCCCGGGCGTCCGCGAGCAGGCGAGCCCCCACCTTGCCCCCCACATCGCCGCGCCCGTATTTGGCCAGCGCCCATCCGACACCGGCGGCGCCGAAGGCGAACCCCGGCGGCAGATCCGCCGAGGGCGCCGCCGAGGTCAGGCGCTCGGCGCACGCCGCCGCCACGCGGCCGGCCGGCGCCGAACCCGTGGTCTGCCGGACGGCGAGCATCGCGGCCAGGCATCCCGCCAGGCCGTCGTGGACGTCCAGCGGCGCCTCGTCGGTGACCGCCGCACCAGCGGCCTCCACCGCGGGCGCGACCCAGCTCGTCACCTCGGAGTCGCCCAGCAGGAGGCCGAGCTGTGACAGGCCGAACGCGATGCCGCCGAGCCCGCCGAAACCGCCGCACCCCACCGCCCGGAGCAGCTCCGGGTTCGCGCCGATCTGCTCCAGCAGCCCCGGGATGGGACGCACCGCCATCCGGGCGACGTCCATGTAGCGGGAGATCCCGGTCGCGCGGCTCGCCTGGGCCAGGAACAGCGCGACGCCGAGGTAACCGCCGGCCAGCCCGCCGCCCAGCGGCATGACCATCCAGCGGCCGTCTTCGACGGGCTCCAGGCCGAGCCAGTTCACCGTGCCGCCGTCGCGGTGGGCGGTCGCGCACAGGCGGTCCGCGATGCCGCGCGCCGCGGCGACGAGCGCCTCAGGATGGGGCACCATCGCCTGGGACGGCGCCCCCGGCGACTCCCCCGGCGCGTGCCGCCCACCGGCCCCCCGGCTCCCCCGCCCCTGCCGCCCGTGAGCCATGCCCTCCGCGGACGCTCGTCGCGCGTGAGCCATGCCCTCCTCGGACGCTCGTCGCGCGTGAGCCATGCCCTCCTCGGACGCTCGTCGCGCGTGAGCCGTGCCGTCCCCCGGTGCCCGCCGTGTGGTGGACGCCTCGTCCCCCGGCTCCGGCGATCCGCCGGTCGTCCCGTCCGCCGGCTCGCGTGGTCCGGCGGCCGACCGGGCCGCCATCGAGGCCTGGATGAGCCATTCCTGGTTCTCCCGGTCGGCCGTGCCGAGCCGGGACAGCTTGGCGGCCACGGTGTCCAGCCCGCACTCCGCCGGCCGCCACGACAACGGTCTGCCCCGGCTGTCGCGGATCTCCGGCGAACCCGGGACCGCGCTGAAGTAGGGGATGTCCCCCGCCCACAGGTCGGCCCGCTCGGACGGCACCGCCGCCGTCCGCGCCGGGTCGCCGGCGGACACGGCCTCCAGCAGGCCGAACACCTCGTCCCTGTCGGCGGCCGTCCTGACCACGTCCGGGTGGGTCGACTCGATCATCAGTTCCCCGTAGAACCGCGTCGGCCGCAGCAGCACGCGCACCTGGGCCCGGCCGAACCGCGACAGCGGCCCGCGGAGCAGATCGTCGCGCCCGGCCGCGATGGCGTCGTAGGCCCGGCGGAATCCGGCGAGCAGGCTCGGCACGTGGTCGGCCGGGTCGGCGTCCACCCCGTCCAGACGGGGACGGTTGGCCGCCCCGGCGAATCGGGCGACGCCGCGCACCAGCCGCATGGTGTCGGTCCCGGCCTCCTCCCACTGGGCGGCCAGGAAGGGGTACACCTCGTCCTTGTCGCCGCCCAGCCCGGAGATGTCCAGGGCGCCGAGCTCGCCGACCATCAGCTTCGGCAGCAGGGCGGTGCGCTGCACCGAGTCCCGCAGCGCGTGCAGCGCCGGATCGGCGGACGCCTCGACCGGCAGCGCCGGATGGAACAGCGTCTCGACGTCGACCAGCACCGGCTGCCCTCCGCAGGCGATGAGGTTCTCGTAGTGGACGTCCACGGCGTTCAGCGCGTACAGCAGGGCCAGCAGCGCGCCGGCCCGCACGTAGAACCGCTCTACCTCGGCGGCGTCGGCGCACGGCTCGGCGGGCACGAACTCGGTCCAGCCGTAGCCGTCCCGGCGCGCCACCCGCGGCGTGCGCAGGCCGAGGCCGGGCACGCGTTCGTTGAGCCAGCCGGCCACCTCGCCGAAACAGACGTGCGCCTCGACCGGCCGCGGACGGTAGACGACCTTCGCTCCGCCGGCCAGCGTCACCAGGGCGACCGCGCGACCGCCGACATGGCGGTCGCCCGCCGCGGAGAACTCCACAAGTCCGCCCGGATCGGCGTCCAGGAGGTCCCGCAGGTGCGCGCGGTCCGCGGTGAAGCGGGTCAGCAGTTCCAGCCCGCTCTCCACCGCCTGGTCGGCGGCCTGGTCCAGCAGGCGGGCCAGCACGGGGTAGTCCTTCAGCAGTGCCGCCAGCCCGTCCCCGGTGCCCACCTGGCGCACGAAGCCGGCGAACCGCTCGGCCGGCGTGCCGCCCGCAAGCCGCCCCCCGGCCCGCCGCGCGTTCAGCTCGTGCACGAGGACGCGGGCCGCGATGCGCGTCAGCGCGGCCGTCAGGTCGGCCGCGAACCGTTCGCGGATCGAGGCGAGGACGAGTCCGGCGCCATCGGCGCTTCGGCCGCCCTTGCCGCCCTTGATGCCCTCGATGCCCTCGATGCGCGATCCGCCGGCCACCAGTCGGTCCGCCGCGCGGCGGACGAGCGGCTGTACGGCGTCGGACAGGCTCGCGGCCGGCCTGGTGGAGCCGCCCGGTACGCGGGCGACGGCCTCCGGCGCCGGGGGAGCCGAGGGAGCGGGAGGCGTCTGCCCGTGAACCACGGTGCGGGTCCGGGGCGGCGCGGCGACGGACGGGCTCATAGGGGTCACAGCGCCCGAGTATCGCTTCCCCGCCCGGCACCCGACATGGGGGCGAAGCCCCCATATTCTGCGTTCCGCCTCCTGCGCCCCCGGCCCCGCACCACTCGCGCCCTGACACGGCCCGGAACTCCTATAGCTGCGGCGAGCCGCCACTCGGTTGACTAGTGAGTACGGCGACGAGGCGCCAGAACCTCGGTGACCTTGGCGATGGCTTCGGCGCCGGGTTTGACGTAGCGCATGGAGGTGCGGGGGTTTTTGTGGCGGGTCTTGCCCATGATGAGCTGCAGCGGGACCTCGGCCTCGCCGAGGTGGGTGGCGGCGCTGTGGCGCAGCTGGTGCAGGTCGAGGTCGGCGTACTTGTCCAGCAGGACGCGGGCACGGTCATAGCCGAGGCGGGCGCGGCCAGTGTGCGGGCAGATGTCGGCGGCCGCAGGGCGGCGGGCCGGCACAGGGCGCCGCTCGGATAGGAACAGCGGGCCGTGGGTGCGTGAGGTGCCGTCCGGGAGCCGGAGCAGTCGAGGCAGCAGATGAGCGGTCCCGCTGTCCCAGTAAACCCATTCGATGGCGCCGCCCTTGGAGCGGACGGGGGCGCGCCGATGCTCCAGGTCGAGGTCCTCGACGTTGAGCGCCAAAATCTCGGCGGCCCGGGCGGCCGTTTCGTAGAGCATCCGCCAGAGCGTCCTCTCGCGCAAGGGGATGTCGCGGCGCGACAGCAGCCGGTGGATCGTGGTCTTGGCGACCGCGCGGGTTTCGTCGACGGTTTCCTTGCGGCGTTCAATGTCGGCCGGGACCGCGGGTGCGGCCCAGTGCTTCTTGGTGCGGGACCAGGTCAGCCATGAGGCGACGGCGGCGCGGTTGCGGTTCCACGTCGCCGGCGAGCTCGCGCCCCACAGCTCGGCAAGCGCGGTGCCGATCTCGGCGTCGGCAATCTCGGCGAGCGGCCGGTCGCGGCCAAGCAGGTCGATGGTGCGGTCGATGGCCGAGGCGTAGGCGCGGTGGGTGTTGGGGTTGGCCGTGCGCGGAGTGGCCAGGAAGGCGTCCGCGGCCGCGGCGAGCGTGACGTGCCCGCCGCGCAAGACAGCGACCTTCGGCGCCGCGCTCACGCCGACCGCCGGGCGAGGGCGGTGCCCGGCATGATGTACCGGATAACGTGCCGGAGTCGCGCAGTAGCCGGGTAGGTGGATCGCCTGCTCGGCGGCCACCGATGATCGCTCATGTACGTGATAATAGACTGTTATCACGTACATGAGCGCGGGTCTCCGCCAGCGGTATCAGCGCCACCCAGGCGATGTGCCGATGGCCGATCTGACCCGCCTCGACGCGATACAGCGCGGTCCGGCGAACATGGTCGCCACGATGAACAGTCCCTGCCACGACCCGGGATGACTTTGGTCGACGACCGGCAGCCCGGAGACACCACCGGACGCGGAGCTCCTCAACATGCGCGGCCAATGCGACGTGCTCAGGATGCGCGGCTCAGATGGCGAGGGTGCTGATGTCGGCGGCGACCCGGGCGAGGGCCCGGATGAGGTCGTTCTCGGCCTCGCTTCGCCACACCAGGGCATACGGCAGGGCGTCGATGTCGCTGACGGGCAGGTAGGCGATGTCGGGCCGGTTCCAGAAGCGCGTCATGTGGGCGGGGAAGAGGTTGACGAGGTCCCCGGTGCTGGCCAGGGCGAGGATCTCCTCCGTGTTGTGTACCAACAAGCCGCGTTCGATCCGGTGGCCCTTGCGGGTGTGGGACGGGATGAAGCTGTCGGCCCAGTAGTCCGGTCTTGACGGGGCGTCGGTGTGCTGGAAGTCGGCGAGCATCTCCAGTGAGACGGAGGTGCGCCGGGTGAGTTCGTGGTCGGTGGACACGGCCACCACCCGCGGGTCGGCGAACAGGACCGGGCCCACCGTCAGGTCGGGTTCTTCGACCGGCAGCCAGCAGATCAGGATGTCGAGGTCGCCACGGCGCAACCCGGCGAACGGGTCGACGAAGGAGGCGTGCTGGATCTGCAGCTTCCACTGCGGGTGGCGGGTGCGGAAGGTGTCCCAGTAGGGGCGCAGGTCGTAGGCGTTGATAGAGAGCATGCCGACGCGCAGCACGGCGGTGATGCCTTGGGCGGCGAGCTTGGCGCGGCGCATGCCGTCCTGCAGCCCGGTGTAGACGGGCCAGAGGTCGTCACGGAACTGTCGGCCGAGCGGGGTCAGCCGGACCGTGCGGTTGGTGCGATCGAACAGCGGGGCACCGATCTGGCGTTCCTGCTTCTTGATGGCCTGGGTGATGCGGGCGGGGGTGACGCGCAGCCGTTCGGCGGTCCGGCCGAAATGCAGCTCTTCGGCCAGGGTCAGGAAGATCTCGATGTCGCGAAGTTCCACGATCCTCCTTCGCGTTAACCCGGCGGTTAATGCCGCATTGCGTGGGTTGTCGTTGTTTCAGGCGGTTGTTCGCGCTGATCCTAGTGGCGGGAAGAATCACATGACTTCTGAGGTGACGAGATGCCTTTGCTGGGCAAGACGGCGCTGGTGACCGGGGCCTCGCGCGGGGTCGGGCGGGCGATTGCGCGGCGGCTGGCGGCCGACGGGGCGCTGGTGGCCGTGCACTACGGCAGCAACGAGGCGGCCGCCCGGGAGACCGTGCACCTGATCGACAAAGACGGCGGCCGGGCCTTCCCGATCCGGGCCGAACTGGGCGTGGCCGGGGATGTGGACACCCTGTTCACCGCCCTTGAGGTGGGCCTGCTCGCGCGGGCCGGCCAGGTACGGCTGGACATCCTGGTCAACAACGCCGCCATCACCGCCGACTCGATCGAGACGATCACGCCGGAGGCGTTCGACCGGCTGATCGCGGTCAACACCAAGGCGCCGCTGTTCATCATCCAGCGGGCTTTGCCCCTGCTGAACGACGGTGGCCGCATCATCAACCTGTCCACGGCGGCGACCAGGATCGCGATGCCCGAGCAGCCGTACGCGATGAGCAAGGCCGCCATCGAGGTGCTCAGCCGCTCCCTGGCCCAGGTGGTCGGCGGGCGGGGCATCACGGTCAACGCCGTGGCGCCCGGCCCGACGGTCACCGACATGAACCCATGGATGCTCGACAACCCCGAGATCCAGCAGATGGTGGGCAAAGGCAACGCCATCCCCCGGCCCGGCCGCCCCGCCGACATCGCCGACGTGGTGGCCTTCCTGGCCTCCGAGACGGGCCGATGGGTGACCGGGCAGATCATCGACGCCTCCGGCGGCTGCTTCCTCGGCCCCCGGATCTGAGCTGGCAGCAGCGCCGGCCGCTGTACACCGGGCAACGCCATCGCCCTGCGGCGGTCGTGTCAGCGGCGGCGACGGCCCGGTATCAAAGCGGTCGGCCACGGTGGATGCCATGAACGGTCCAGCGCTCACGGCCTCGGGTCGCGAACCGGGCCACGCCGAGTTCATCCCCGGCCCTCGCGCGTCGCGCACGGATGCCCATGAGCGCCGCACCAGGGCGGGGTTTCGCAAGATCCAACACTGTAGGTAAAGGAGATTCATGATGGGAACCGGCAACAGCGGCTTCTCCGCCACCGGCCTGCGCAGACTGCGTGAGGTGCTGGCGCGGCATGTCGATTCGGGGAAGATCCCCGGAGTCGTGGCCCTGGTCAGCCGGAGCGGCCAGACGCACGTCGAAGCGCTCGGCACGATGCAGCATGACGGTGGCGCGCCGATGCGCCGCGACACCATCTTCCGGATGGCCTCCACGTCCAAGCCGGTGTCGATCGCCGCAGCGATGGTGCTGCTGGATGAGTGCCGGCTGCGGCTGGACGACGTGGTGGACCCGTGGCTGCCCGAACTGGCCGACCGGCGGGTGCTGACGCGGCCCGACGCCCCGCTGGACGACACCGTGCCGGCGCGGCGGCCGATCACCGTACGGGACGTGCTGACCTCCACCTTCGGGCTCGGCATGGACTTCACCGCGCTGGGCACTCCGATCATGAATGCGATCTTCGAGCAAGAGCTCACGCCCAACCTGCCGGTGGAGGTGCCTGAGCCAGACGAGTGGATGCGCCGCCTGGGCGCGCTGCCGCTGCAGTACCAGCCCGGCGAGCGCTGGCAGTACCACCTCAGCAACGACCTGGCCGGTGTGCTGGTGGCCCGGGTCACCGGCCAGTCGTTCGAGGAGTTCCTGCGCGAGCGCATCTTCGAGCCCCTCGGTATGACCGACACCGGCTTCCACGTGCCCGCCGACCAGATCGACCGGCTGCCCATCCTGTACGCGCCCGACCCCCAGACCGGCGAGTTCCTCACCTGGGACGAGCCCAAGGGCGGACGGTGGAGCCGGCCGCCGGCGTTCCAGGGCGGCGGCGGCGGACTGGTCTCCACCGCCGACGACTACCACGCCTACTTCCAGATGCTGCTCAACGGCGGCACCCACCAGGGCAAGCGCATCCTGTCCCGGCCCGCCGTCGAGCTGATGACCACCAACCGCCTCACCCCCGAACAGAACGCCCCCCGCACCGCCATGGCCACCGACAATGTCCACATCTCCTTCGGCCAAGGCCAGCAGGGCGGCTGCGGCTTCGGCATGGCGGTGCGCACCTACCGCGCCGACTACGCCCCCATCGGCCAGTTCGGCTGGGACGGCGGCAGCGGCACCTCGGCCTACGCCGACCCGTCCAACCAGCTCACCGGCATCCTGCTCTGCCAGCTCGGCTACACCGTGCCGAGCCCGGCGCACCTGATGAACGACTTCTGGACCACCCTCTACCAGGCGCTCGACGACTGACGCCAAGCCCACGCCGGCGGCCCCGGCCCAGCATTGAGATACCCCTGGCACCACCAGGACCGCATTCCACCCTTCATCCGTTCCATCGAACTTCAGAACACATTCAAGGAGCACACGATCATGTCCGTCACCCTGACCGACCAGGACAAGCTCACCCTGCGCACCGCCGCCTACGGCGCCGTCGCGCTGATGTCCGCCGCCGATGCCGCCGGCAAGCCCCACAAGTCCGCCACCGACGGCTCCATCGCCCTGTCCTCCGCCACCGGGCTGGTCGGGCACGTGCTCGCCACGTATCCCAAGGACATGAATCTGGACAGCAAGTCGGTAGCCGCGATCGCCGACCAGGTGCTGCCGGCCCTGACGGCGGCCATGGCCCTGCTCAAGGAGCAGGCTCCGGCAGAGGCCGACAACTTCCGCCGCACCGTCATCGTCGCCGTCGAAGCAGCCGCCCGCACCCACCAGGGCCAGCCCAGCCCCACCGTGGCGGACATGACCCGAAAGATCACCGAAGCGCTCGACGCCGCTTGACGGAGATGTCGGCAGGCACCTCCCAGCTACCGCTGGGAGGCGCCTGCGCCGGGCGCAGGCACCTCCTGAGATCAACCACCTACGCATCTCCCTGCGCCGAGCGCGGCGCAGGACCCCGTCAGGGCGTCAACCCCAGCTCGCGCAGTTGCCTCATTGTCCGTCGGCACCTCGGAGAAGTCCCCGCCGTGCTTGGCCGCGAAAGGGCCGAGCACGGGCGCAACCGGCCGATGCGGGCCGCAGCATCAGGCCCGATCGCCAGCAGCCGGTCGTACCAAGATCCGACCCAATCCTCCCCGGAGCCCGGGGTGCTGCCACAACCAGCGCGCGGACCCGCCGAAGATCCGCTCACGCCGCAGTGAGGTCGAGCTGGGTTTCCATGTCCAAACGGAACCGGCCGTAGGGGTTCACGTGAGCCCAGAAGAGAGGGCTGAGCGCTCGCCGGTCTTCCTGCGTGAGTTTGCCGGCCCACTGCGGATCTCGCAGGACGGCTTGCAGGAGCGGGTATTGATGAACACCAATGAGGACTGGAGCAGGTGCAGGGTGAGCATTGAGACCTCGGCGTGCTCGCGGTCGGCGCCAGTCAGGACTCCTTCGCGCCCGTAGAAGATCTTGTCGTTGGCGCTGTTCCAGTTCTCCACGACTTGTAGTCCGCTGTTGATCTCCCGGCGCAGCTGTTCGTCGGCGAGATAGTCGCAGGCGAAGATCGTGCGCACGACCCGGCCGAGTTCCTCCAGGGCCAGGTAGACCGGATGCTTGGGCCCGTTGCCCTTCATGAAACGGCGCAGCACCTGCTCGGTTTCGGCCGTGCGCAGCCGTAGCGCGGTCGCGTACTTGATCATCTGGTCGTAGTTGCGGGCGATGAGGTCCCAGTCGATCGGCCGCTTCTTGAGAATCTTGTCCACTTTCGGCCATACGGTCTGGGCGGCGTCGGGGCTGTACAGCTCGATCGCGCCGATGTTCTTCATCCGGGGCAGCAGCTTGAACCCCAGCAGTTCGGTGAACGCGAACCCGACCGTTGTCGCGCCGTGGGTGTCGGTGTAGTTGGCTTCGACCTCGGCGTTGGTGCAGTGCCGCAGCAGGCCCTCGATCATCGCCGCGACCTCGGAGGAGGAACACGACTTGAGCTGGGAGTAGATGCAGAGTCGGCCCTTGTCGACGTGCCAGTAGATCATGACGCCGTAACCGCCGTACCGGGCGTGGAACTCCGTCATCAGATTGGAGTCCCAGGAGGCGAACCGCTTGGAGTCCGACGCGGTGCTGGTCGCCTCGCCCCACCAGCGCGCATCGCGGGCCTCCAGGGTGGCGTTGACCACCGCGACGATCGCCGCCCGCAGGTTCTCCCGGGTGACGTAGGTCGCGCGTACGTGCCGCAGCGCGGCCTCGTCCTGGCCGTGGTCGCCGGTCGCGGCCATCTGCCGGATCCCCATGTTCGTGCCCAATGCGAACAGCACGAGCAGGAGCCGGCGGTTCAGCGTCTGTTTGTCCAAGACCTCGCGGGTGGCCACCGAGGTGAAGGCGTCGGGGAAGTCGGTGATGAAGGCGGTGTCCTTGAGAATGTCGAGCAGGTCGATGGTGCCCCACCGGCGCTGGACCTCGGCCTTCAGCTTGCCGAGGTTTCTCGGCTCGGGCAGCTTGTCGAGTTCGGGGACGCTCACCCATGGTTTGCCGCCCCGGGTGATGATCCGCACTCCGCCGGTGCTGCCGATGGCCAGGCCGGTGTTCAGCTTGTTTAGGGCGGCCCGCATCCGCGTCTTCAGGTCAGCGATGAACTCCGTCGCATCCAGCGGTTTGGCCAGCGCCGCATAGTGCACGTCCCGGTTGTCCTCGAAGTCGCCGGGCAGGTCCTCATCGGGGTCGCGCCATCGACCAGCGCCCTCGACATAGACCTCGCGGCGGCGGAGCGCGTCCTTCAACGCGATCAGCACGCACAGCTCGTACGGGATCCGCTCAACCCGACCACTGCCGGCGTCGACCACGCCGTCCAGCCACGCCTTGGGCACCACCCCGTCGATCGGCACCGTCTCGGCCGCCGCATAGTGCCGCTGGTCGGAATCGACGCCTGCGTAACGGGCCAGCAGATCGATCGCGTCCATCACCGGCCGGTAGGCGGTGTTGTGGCACTTGAACTCCAGCGCGGCCAGCAGCGGCGCCAGCATCCGCCGGTAATAGTGCGAGTAGGAGCCGCGCAACTGGTAGCGGACCCGCTCGGCGACCACGCGTTCAGTGGCCATCAGCTCCTTGGCCAGCGCCCGCAGCGTCTTCTCTCCGCCCGGCACCGCAGGGAAGACCACCTGCCGGACGGTCTCATCGGGCTTGTTCAGCGCGGCGTTCACCATCTTGGTGAAGATGCCGCGCTTGCCGGGCACCGCGGCGAGCTGCCCGATCAGTTCCTTCTCCACCCGCCGCTCGGCGCGTGCGTTGATCCGGTGGATCAACCCGATCAGCAACTCGACCAGCCCGTCGACGAGCTCGGCCTGCCGGGTCCAGCCCAACGCCGCCAGCAGCGTGTAGCGCACCGGCGGCCGGCATGCCGCGAAGTCCGAGGGATACATCCGCATCGCCCGGCCCCGCCACGCCGCGACGATCTGATCGGAAGTCTCGGTGAACACCGCCTCACTGAGCCCCAGGGAACGAGCTGTCGCCAGCTTCCCGATCTCCGTCAGCAGCGTGTCCAACCCCAGCGGCCCGGGGTCGGACTTCAGCTCGGCCAGCACGTGCGGCCGCCCCAGCAACTCCTCCACACGAGCACATACCGTCGCCCCGAGCCGCGCCATCACCTGCTCGGCGAAGGCCTCCTCGAAACGGCGGCATGCGGAATTGACCACCCGTTCCACCTGTCCGCTGGTCGGCGGCTCGATGCTCGTGCTACGGCACCGCTCCCGCATCGCCTCGGCCAAGCGATCCCGGTTCGTCTCGATCGGGCATACCTTGTCGGCCAGCCACTGGGCCAGCCGCTCCTCATCATCCTCAGTCGCCGAGTGGGTGCCGAATCTCTTACGGATCTGCGCCCGGTGGCGCTCGATCGTCCGGCCCCGCCAGGAGTACTTCGCGAACAACCCCGCCTCGACCTTCACCAGCGACGCCACATACTCCACCGCGGCGGGGGGCATCCCTCGGGATAGGAGGGAAACCGGCCCTCAATCTCGTAAAACTTCAAGGTCAAAGCGAAACCGAGCCTGCCGGCACCCACCTTTTCGCCGACCAGGTCCCAATCGTCCTCGACCAGCGTCCACACGCTGATCAGCTCATCCTGCTCCCATTCGGCACGCACCACGGAACTCCTCTCCGACCGATGCCATGAACGGCCCGATCAGAGTCGAGAAGACCGAGGTGGTTACCGAAAGGTATGCACTACTTGAGATCGCTACGTACTGAAACCGATAGCTAACTCCGCGCATATCGCACGAGCGATCTGCGGGACTCGTTGGGGTGGCGGCTCGCCGTAGCTATAGGAGGTCTAGGCCGACACGGTGCGTGTCAGGTCCCCGGCCGTCCCGCGCAGTGCCCGCCGTCCCGCGCAGTGCCCGCCGGGGTGCGCGCGGCCGAAGCGGTCCGTCGTCTCCGTACCGGCTTGGATGGTCGGACGCATCTGCCGGGCCGCCGCGACCTCCAAGCGGTACTTCTCCACAGATCTGAACAAAAGCGCATGATCAATGCGTTTGGTGATTATCAGCGGCATCGGGCACGATCTCGTGTCCTTCTGCGATGCCAGCACCCATGTCAGCACCTATGTCAGCAGCAAGGAAAGACCATGTCGAACACACCGCCGGCCGCCGTGCTGGAAGCCGCCGAGGCGGAGTTCATGTACCAGTACGAGGTGGGCATGCCGGCGGACGCGAGCGCGAAGCTGCACGTCGCGACGGTCCGCGTCGGGGGCGGCGTCGTGCTGTCGATGCGCGGCGATCGGTCCGGTTACTGGAGCAAGGCGCTCGGATTCGGCTTCGAGGAGCCGGTCACCGACGAGCTCATCGGCCGCGTGCTGGACTTCTACCGTGGCGAGGGCGCCGGCCGTGCGGTGCTGCAGATCGCTCCGTCCGTGCTGCCGCCGGACTGGGAGGACATCCGCGCCCGGCACGGCCTGCGCCCGGGAGGCGAAATCGTCAAGGTGTGCGGACCGGTCGACGCCTTCGTCCCCGGAAGCACAGAAATGCGGATCGGGCCGGTCGGCCCGCAGGACGCGGAAGAATGGGCCACGGTCGTGCTGTCGGTGTTCGGCATGCTCGACCAAGGGCTGGTGCGGATGATGACGGCCACCGTCGGGCACCCGCGCTTCCGGCCGTTCGCGGTGTGGGACGGCGACCGCGTCGTCGCGGGCGCGAACCTCTACCTGCACGGCGACGTCGGCGCGCTCAACGCCGGGGCGACGCTGCCGGAGTACCGCGGCCGGGGAGCGCAGTCGGCCCTGATGGCGGCCCGCGCCGAGCAGGCCGCTGCCGCCGGCTGCCGATGGCTGATCGCCGAGGCCGGACGTCCCGGGGAGGGCGAGAGCAACCCCTCGCTGAACAACATGCTGCGCGCCGGGCTGCGGCCGGTCTATCACCGGCGGAACTGGATCTGGCAGCAGGACGCCCCCGAAGAAGCGTGACGTCAACGTCCTGTCGCCGGGCGGACAATGGTCTTCGGGTGAGGGGGGACGGCCGGTGGACGGTGGGCGCGGGCATGTGGGGCGGACGGTGCTGGTCCTGGGCGGGACCGGGGAGGCGCGGGGGCTGGCGGCCGAACTGGCCGGCAGGCCGGGAACGCGGGTGGTGTCGTCCCTGGCCGGACGAGTGAGTGATCCCAAGCTGCCCGAAGGCGAGGTGCGGGTCGGCGGGTTCGGCGGCCCCGAGCGCATGGCCGCCTGGCTGCGCGAACGGCGGATCGGCGCCGTGGTGGACGCCACGCACCCGTTCGCCGCCCGGATCACCGCCTCAGCCGTCCAGGCGTGCGCGGCGGCGGGCGTGCCGCTGCTGGTGCTCCGGCGTCCGGGATGGATCGAGGGCCCAGGGGACGACTGGCACTGGGTGGCGTCGCTGGAGGAGGCGGCCGGGACGCTGCCGGCCCTCGGCGGGCGCGTCTTCCTCACCTCGGGCCGGCAGGGGTTGCCGGCCTTCGCGGGCCTGGACGAGCTGTGGTTCCTCATCCGCACCGTGGACCCGCCCGAACCGCCGCTCCCCCGCCACCATCACCTCCTGCTCGACCGCGGCCCCTACACCCTGGACGGCGAGCTCTCTCTGATGCGCGCCCACCGCGTCGACGTCCTGGTCACCAAGGACAGCGGGGGGACCATGACCATGGCCAAGCTCGGGGCCGCCCGCGAACTGCGGTTGCCCGTCGTCGTGGTGCGGCGCCCTCCCCTCCCCCTGCCCGCCGGTGACACGCAGGTCGCCGGCACCGTGGAAGAGGCCATGACCTGGCTCGACGACCTCCCCGATCCCGATCCGGGTGAAACCGAACACTGACCACCCCGCGACGACGGCGCTCGCCCTCCTCCCCGCCGCCGGCTCAGCAGCTCAGGCCGGGTGACACCGAGAAGTGACCCGCACTCGCTCAGGCCGAGTGACACCGAGAAGTGACCCGGACCGGACGGCACCCGCCCGGCTGTCCGCTCCGGCTCCGGCTTCCGGCTCAGGCGGGGTAGCGGCGAGGGGTGAACACCACCGGGCGGCCGTCCCGCTCGGCGATCCGGGTGGTGGAGGAGCCGACCACCAGCAGGCAGCGCATGTCGACGTCGGCCGGGTCCAGCTTGGCCAGCGTGGTGACGCGCAGGCTCTCGCCGGGCCCGCCGACGTCCCGCCCGACCACCACGGGGGTGTCGGGCGCACGGTGCTCCAGCAGCAGGTCGCGGGCCGCGCCCACCTGCCAGGTACGGCTGCGCGAGGCCGGGTTGTAGATCGCCAGCACCAGATCGGCGCGCGCCGCGGCGGTGACGCGCCCGGCGATCACCTCCCACGGCTTGAGCCGGTCGGACAGCGAGAGCACGCAGTAGTCGTGCCCGAGCGGCGCGCCGGCCCTGGCGGCGACCGCCTGCGCGGCCGTCAGCCCGGGGACCACGCGCACCCGCACCCCCGCGAACCGGGGTTCGCACGCCACCTCCAGCACCGCGCTCGCCATGGCGAACACGCCGGGGTCGCCGGAGGACACCACCGCGACCCGGGCGCCGGACCGCGCCATCTCCAGGGCGTGCGCGGCGCGTTCGGCCTCGGCCCGGTTGTCGGTGGGGTGACGGCGCTGGCGCGGGTTCGGCGGGACGCGGTCCAGGTAGGGGCCGTAGCCGACCAGGTCGTCCGCGGTGGCCAGCGCGTCCTGCGCCTCCGGCGTCAGCCACGACCGTCCCGCCGGCCCCAGCCCGACCACGACCACCTCTCCACGGCCCGCCTCCGCCCCGGACGCCCGGGGCACGACGCCCTCCGCCATGCCACCCCCAGCCGAACCGGTCCCCACCGGATCAACCCCTCCCAGGACGGCTGCCGCCGGAGCAGTGCCCGGCTGGGCGACTTCCGCCATACCACCCCTGGGGGGACCACTGTCCGTTGGGCTGCCATGCGCCGCGGTGTGGGCGGCTGCGGTGTGGGCAGCCGCGCCGGCATGGGTGCCGGCGCCCATGGTGTCGCCTGTGCCGGTGGTCCGGGTGAGGGAGGCGCCGGCGCGGCTGGGGATGACGGCGATGGAGAAGTAGGGCACCTCGGCCGGATCCACCTCGGCGAGCGGAGCGATCCGCTGGCGGTCGGTGCTCGCCCGCTCGACGTACCAGGCCTCGCCCAGCCGCCCGGCCCGGTCGAGCGCCTCCCGCACGGCGGGGAAGGTGCGCCCGAGCTTGAGGATCGCGGCCGACTCGGTGGCGGCGAGCCGCTCGGCGAGGACGTCCGGCGGCAGGGTGCCCGGCAGGACGGTCAGGGCCTCCTCCCCCTCGACCAGCGGACGGCCGAGCGCCGCCGACGCCCCGCTCATCGACGTCACGCCGGGGACCACCTCGGTGGGGTAACGGTGGGCCAGCCGCTTGTGCAGGTGCATGTAGGAGCCGTAGAAGAGCGGGTCGCCCTCGCACAGGACGACGACGTCGCGTCCCGCGTCGAGGTGCGCGGCCAGCCGTTCGGCGCAGACGGCGTAGAAGTCGTCGATGGCGCCCCGGTAGCCGCCGGGGTGGTCGGTGGTCTCGGTGGTGACCGGGTAGATCAGCGGTTCCTCGACCTGGTCGCCGCGCAGGTACGGCTCGGCGACGCCGCGCGCGATGCTGCGGCCGTGGCGCGCGCTGTGGTAGGCGACCACATCGGCCTCGCGCACCAGCCGGGCGGCCTTCACCGTCACCAGCTCGGGATCGCCGGGGCCGAGCCCCACGCCCCACAGGCGCCCGGGTGCCGCCGGTGCGGCGTCCCGCGACGGGCCGGAGTCGTTCATGCGCAGCTCACTCTTCCTCGCTCGCGATCGCGTTGACGGCGGCCGCCGCCATCGCGCTTCCACCCCTGCGGCCGTGCACGACCAGGTACGCGAGGTCGCCGCCGTACTCCGTCAGGGCCTGTTTGGACTCGGCCGCGCCGATGAACCCGACGGGGACGCCGAGCACGGCGGCGGGCCGGCCCGCCCCCTCCCGCACCAGTTCGAGCAGCCGGAACAGCGCCGTCGGAGCGTTGCCGACGGCCACCACGGCGCCGTCGAGCCGGTCGCGCCACAGCTCCAGCGCCGCGGCGCTGCGCGTGGTGCCGAGCCGAACGGCCAGTTCAGGCACCCGGGCGTCGCCGAGCGTGCAGATCACCTCGTTGCCGGCGGGCAGGCGCCGGCGGGTCACCCCGGAGGCCACCATGGCGGCGTCGCACAGCACCGGCGCCCCGGCGAGCAGGGCCGCCCTGGCGCGGGCCACGACGCCCGGGGACCAGGCCAGATCGTCGACCAGATCGACCATGCCGCAGGCGTGGATCATGCGGACGGCCACGCGGGCGACGTCCCCGGGCAATCCGGCCAGGCGGGCCTCCGCCCGGATCGTCGCGAACGACCGCCGGTAAATCTCGGCCCCGTCCCGCACATACTCGATCACGACCGGCCCCCGCCGTCCGCGTCCGCGCTCCGGCCGTCGGATGGGGCGCCGTCAGCGTGCCGGTCGGCGTCGCCGTGCTCCGGGCCGCGGTCGCGGGCGACGGAGTACAGGTGGCTGTCGGGGAACTCGGAGGCGGTCAGGACGCCGCCCACGACGATCACAGCGGTACGGACGACCCCCGCTTCGGCCACCCTCGCGGCGATGTCGGCCAGGGTGCCGCGCAGGACGAGCTCGTCGTCGCGGCTCGCCCGGGCGACCACGGCCACCGGGCAGGCGGCGCCGTAGGCGGGGATGAGCTCCTCCACCACGGCGGCGATCCGCTGGACGGCGAGGTGCAGCACCATCGTGGCGCGGCTGCGCCCCAAGGTGGCCAGATCCTCCCCGTCGGGCATCGGGGTCGCGCGGGCGGACGTGCGGGTCAGCACGACCGTCTGCCCGACCCCGGGCACCGTCAGCTCGCGCCTGAGCGAAGCGGCGGCGGCGGCGAACGCGGGGACGCCGGGGGTCACGTCGTACGGCACCCCCGCGGCGTCCAGGCGGCGCATCTGCTCGGCCATCGCGCTGTAGATCGACGGATCGCCCGACTGCAACCTCGCGACGTCCAGTCCCGCCGCGTGGGCGCTCAGCATCTCGGCCACGATGTCGTCCAGCGTGAGCCGGGCCGTGTCGACCAGCCGGGCCCCGGTGGGCGCGTACGCGAGGAGCTCCTTGGGCACCAGGGAACCGGCGTACAGGCACACCGGTGAGGCGGCGATCAGGTCGCGCCCGCGCACGGTGATGAGGTCGGCCGCACCGGGCCCGGCTCCGATGAAATGCACCGTCACGCCGTCGTTTCCTTTCCTTCCCGGCCGGAGCCGGACATCTGTCTGGTCTTCGCGCTTCGCTTCGCCTCGCCCGGCCCCCGGCCGGTCATGGGCGAACGGCCGTCCACAGGGTGACCGGGAGCGCGGGCCGCCAGGTGGTGAATCCGCCGAGCCCCCCGGCGCGCTGGACGGCGATGCGCGTCAGCTCGCCGCCCGCCTTCGCGTGCCAGGACGCCACCACCGCCTCCGACTCGACGGTCACCGCGGTGACCACGATCCGCCCGCCGGGACGCAGCGCGGCCCAGCACGTCTCGACCATGCCCGGGACGGTCGCGCCGCCGCCGACGAACACCGCGTCCGGCGGGTCGAGCCCTGCAAGGGCGGCCGGCGCCGTGCCGGTGACGATCCGCAGACCGGGCACCCCCAGCGACGCGGCGTTGCGCGCGATGCGCTCGGCACGGTCGGCCCGAGCCTCCACCGCGACGGCCTCGCAGCCTGGGGCGGCGCGGCTCCACTCGATCGCCACGCTGCCCGCGCCCGCGCCCACGTCCCAGAGCAGCCGTCCCGGCAGCGGGGCGAGCAGCGCCAGCGTCACCGCGCGGACCTCCCGCTTGGTGAGCTGCCCGTCGTGCTCGTACGCCTCGTCGGGCAGGCCGGCGACCGGGGAGAGGGGCACCGGCGGGACCGTGTCCGGATCGGCTCGCACTTCCAGGGCGACGATGTTCAGCGCGTCCACGACGGCACACCACCCGCCCGCGCCGGCCGCCTCGGTCGCCTTGCCGGTGAGGGTGCGCTCCGCGGGACCGCCGAGCCGTTCGAGGACGGTCATCACGGTCGCGCCGTACCCGCGGTCGCGGAGCAGGCCCGCGACCAGGCGCGGGGTCGCCCCGTCCGCGCTGAGCACCAGCACGCGCCCGCCCGGCCACAAGGAGCGGTTCAGCGACTCCACCGGCCGGCCGACGAGGCTGACGACGGCGGTGTCCTCGACCGGCCAGCCCATCCGGGCGCAGGCCAGCGAGACCGACGAGGGATGCGGCAGCACGCGCACCCGGCCGGCGCCGAGCAGCCGGACGAGCGTCGTGCCGACCCCGTGGAACATCGGATCGCCGCTGGCCAGCACGCACACCTTCCGGCCGGCGTGCCGGGACAGGACCCCGGGGACGGCGGGCAGCATCGGGGAGGGCCAGGCGACGCGCTGGGCGCCGGTGTCCGGGATGAGCGCGAGCTGCCGGACGCTGCCGACGAGCACTTCGGCGCCGGCCACCTCGGCCCGCGCGGCGGGTGACAGCCCGTCCCAGCCGTCGGCGCCGACGCCCACCACGACGACCGGCGGCACGCTAGCGGCGGGCACCGGCCACCAGCCTCGCGGCCAGGTACGGACTGCCGGCCCAGTGCAGGTGCAGGTACGAGGCCGCCAGCCGGGGACCGCCGTACCCGTCGGCGCCGCCCCGCCACCGGAACAAGGGCTCGCGCGCCGCGCCGGAAAGATGCGCGGACGCCATCCCGGAGGAAGGGGCGGGCGTCGCCCCCTTCAGGGAGGAGTCCGCCGAGGTCACCGGGCCGGCGGCGGCGGTGATCCGTGTGCGGTGGAACTCGTGCCCCCGGTAGCGTTCGCCCTCGCGGGTCACCACCGAGTCCCGCACGGCCACGGCGGCGCGGTAGCCGAGCGTCAGCCGGTCGGTCATCGCGGCGGTCGCGTCCACCAGCCCGCACATGGGACGCCCGTCCAGTTCGCGGCACAGGTAGAGCAGGCCCGCGCACTCGGCGACGATGGGCCCGGCGAACGCGGAGATCTCGCGCCGGAGCGGCTCGTTGGCCGACAGCTCCGCCGCGTACACCTCGGGGAAGCCGCCGGGCAGCAGCACCGCCCGCGTGCCCGTCGGCAGGCGCTCGTCACGCAACGGGTCGAAGGGGACGACGATGCCGCCCGCCGCCTGGACCAGCTCCGCCTGCTCGGCGTACCCGAACGTGAACGCCTTCCCCCCGGCCACCGCGACCACCACCTCCGGGGCCGGCGCCCTGTCCTGGCCGGGCATGGCGCCCGGCGCCGGCACCCCGTCCAGGCCGCCCGCTACGCCCGGCACCCCGTCCACGTCGCGCACCCCGCCCTGCGCCCATGCCACGTCGCGAATCACGTCCTGCGCCCATGCCACGTCGCGGATCACGTCCTGGGACGCGTCCACGTGCGAGGGATGGAGTTGTGCAGTGAGCGCTTCGTGGGGGTTCATGGCGAGCGCTTCGTGGGGGTTCCATGGGGAGGCGGTGAGCCGGGGCGCGGTGTGGGCGAGGCGGACGAGCGCGGCGAGGTCGCAGGTGGCGGCCACCAGTTCGCCCATCGCGGCCACGGCTTCAGTGGCGGCGCCGGCCCGCTCGGCCGGGGGGATCAGGCCGAGGTGCCGCGCGGGCGTCGCCGCCACGCCGGTGCGCGGGATGGCCCCGAACACCTCCACGCCGGTCTCGGCGAGCGCGTCCCGGCAGATCCGCTCGTGGCGGGGGGAGCCGACCCGGTTGAGTACCACCCCGCCGATCCGCACCCGCGTGTCGTAGGACATGAAGCCGTGGACCAGCGCCGCGACGGACCTGCCCTGCCCGGACACGTCCACCACCAGCACGACCGGCGCGTCCAGCAGCCGGGCGACATGCGCCGTCGACGCCAGGTCCGTGCCCGCGCCGGCCACGGCCACAGGGCCCGTCCCACCGCCCACGCCGGTCATGGCGGAGCCGTCGAACAGGCCCATCACGCCTTCGATGACGGCGATGTCCGCCCCGGCGGCCCCGTGGAGCAGCAGAGGGGCGATCAGGTCCTCCCCCACCAGCCACGGGTCCAGGTTGCGCCCGGGCCGGCCCGCCGCGAGGGCGTGGTAGCCGGGGTCGATGTAGTCAGGTCCGACCTTGTGCGGGGAGACCACCAGGCCTTTGGCGGTGAACGCCGCCATCAGCCCGGTCGCCACCGTGGTCTTGCCCGCGCCCGAGGACGGAGCCCCGATCACCAGGCGCGGGAGCGCGGTCACCATTCGATGCCCTTCTGACCCTTCTGTCCCGCGTCCATCGGGTGCCGGACCTTGCCCATCTCGGTGACCAGGTCGGCGATCTCCACAAGGCGCGGGTGGGCGTTCCTGCCGGTGATCACGACGTGCTGCGTGCCCGGCCGCGCGGCGAGCGCGGCGGCGACGTCCTCGGCGTCGATCCAGCCCCACGTGAGCGGGTAGGTGAACTCGTCCAGCACGTACAGCCGGTAGGTCTCGGCGGCGAGATCCCGTTTGATCTGCTCCCAACCCTCGCGGGCGTCGGCGGCGTGGTCCTCCTCGGCGCCGGGCTTCCTGACCCAGGACCAGCCGTCGCCCATCTTGTGCCACGCCACCGTGCCGCCCTCGCCGGAGGCGCCGAGCACCGTCAGGGCGCGCTCCTCCCCGACGCGCCACTTGGCGGACTTGACGAACTGGAACACGCCGATCGGCCAGCCCTGGTTCCATGCCCGCAGTGCCAGCCCGAAGGCGGCCGTGGACTTCCCCTTGCCGGGGCCGGTGTGGAGGAGCACGAGCGGCCGGGCGCGGCGCTGCCGCGTGGTCAGGCCGTCGTCCGGCACGCGCTCCGGCTTCCCCTGAGGCACCTCATGCCACCTTTCCGGTCGTCGCGGCCGCGGAGCGGGTGTTCTCCTGCCGCCCGCCGCTCACCCTGTGCCGCATGTCAGGCGGCCCTGCGTCGTTCACGGACCAGATCGCGCAGCCCTCCGGCCGCGAGGTCCGAAAGCCGTACGGCCTCGCCGCCGAGCAGCCCCGCGAGGCGCACGGCGAGCCCGAGCCGCACCGGGCCGGTCTCGCAGTCCACCACCACGGCGGCGACGCCCTTGAGCAGCGCCGCGGACCGCCGCACGTCGGCGTCCGTGCCGCTGGTGGCCCGGCCGTCGGTGACGACCACCAGCAGCGGCCGGCGCGAGGGGTCGCGCAGCCGTTCGGCGCGCACCACTGCGGCGGCCCGGCGCAGCCCCGCGGCGAGCGGGGTGCGTCCCCCGGTCGGCAGATCGCGCAGGCGGGCCGCCCCGGCCTCCACCGACGAGGTCGGGGGCAGCACGAGCTCGGCTCCGGCGCCGCGGAAGGTGACCAGGCCGACCTTGTCGCGGCGCTGGTAGGCGTCCAGCAGCAGGCTGAGCACGGCTCCCTTGACCGCGCCCATACGGCGGCGGGCGGCCATCGAGCCGCTCGCGTCCACGACGAACAGCACGAGGTTGCCCTCGCGGCCCTCGCGCACCACCTCGCGCAGGTCGGCGGGCCGCACGATCAGCCCCGGCCCGGTCCTGCCGCGTTCCCGCTGGTAGGGCGCCGCGGCGCGGAGGGTCGCCGTCAGGTGCGGCGTGCCGAGCCGGCCGGTCGGCGCGCGCGACCCGGTGACGCGTCCATGGGAGGTGCGGGCGCGGGAGCGGCGTCCGGGAGCGCCCGTGCCGAGGCCGGGCACGGTCAGCGCCCGTACCCGGTACGGCTCACCCGCCGGCGTCGTCCGCCGCTCTCCGGTCGGGCCACGTCCGGACCGCCCGGGCGCCTCCTGCCCGTCCGGGTGCTCGGAGGCGGACCCCGTACCGGCCATTCCGGTACTGACGTCCTGCCGCCCCGAGTCATCGAGGTCGGAGGCGGTCTCCCGGTCGAACCCCGATCCATGGTCGGGACGGGACGCGTGGTCGGCGCCGTAGCCGTCCTGGCGGGGATCGGCACGGTGAGCCGGTCCGGCGCCGGGGTCCGGGCCGTAGTCGCCATCCGGACGGGCGGCGGAATCCGGACCGGAGCCGCCATCCGGGCGGGCGCCGGTATCAGGGTCGAGGTCCGGGTCGGAGCCGGGATCGAACGCGGAGTCCGGGTCGGGATCACGGTCCGGGTCCGGATCCGGGTCGGGGTCCGCGTCGGCGGCCGCCGCGCGGCGGAGCAGGTCGTCGAGTTCGGCCTCGTCCAGGCCGGGAGCGTCAAAGGGGTCGCGCCGGCGGCGGTGCGGCAGGGCGAGCCGCGCGGCCTGCCGGATGTCCTCCTCGGTGACCCGGGTGTCCCCCCGCCAGGCCGCGTGCGCCACGGCGGCGTGGGCGGTGATGAGGTCGGCGCGCATCCCGTCCACTTCCAGGCCGGCGCAGACGGTGGCGATCCTCCGCAGCGCGGCATCGGTGAGCGTGACCTGCCCCAGGCGGTCGCGCGCCTCGGCGACGCGCGCGGCGAGCGCCCGCTCCGCCTCCCGCCATCGTGCGGCGAAGCCCTCGGGGTCCTCCTCGTACGCCAGCCTCCGGCGCACCACCTCGGCCCGCTCGGCCGGGTCCCGGGAGGCCACGACCTCGACGGTCAGTCCGAACCGGTCGAGAAGCTGGGGACGCAGTTCCCCCTCCTCCGGGTTCATCGTGCCGACGAGGATGAACCGGGCCGCGTGCCGGACCGACACGGTGTCGCGCTCGACGTAGCAGGTGCCGAGCGCCGCGGCGTCCAGCAGCAGGTCCACGAGGTGGTCGTGCAGCAGGTTGACCTCGTCGACGTACAGGACGCCCCGGTGCGCCGTCGCGAGCAGGCCCGGGTCGAAGGCCTTCACCCCTTCGGTCAGCGCGCGTTCGAGGTCCAGCGATCCGACGAGCCGGTCCTCGGAGGCGCCGACCGGCAGCTCCGCGAGCCGGGCGGCCCGCACGAGCGCGCCCGGCCCGTCGTCGTCCCGCGCCCCGTCGTCGTCCCGCGGGCCGTCGTCGTCCCGCGCCCCTTCGGCGTCGCGCCGCCCTTCGTCGCGCGGCCCTTCGGTGTCATGCACTCCTTCGGTGTCGTGCGGCCGGTCGGTGTCGTGCGGCCCGTCGGGGCAGCCGGGGTCGGGAGCGGCCGGGTCGCAGGAGAAGCGGCATCCGGCGACGACCGCGACCGGGGGCAGCAGCGCCGCCAGGGCTCGCACGATCGTGGACTTGGCCGTCCCCTTCTCCCCGCGGATGAGCACGCCGCCCGTGCGCGGGGACACCGCGTTGAGGATCAGGGCCAGCTTGAGGTTCTCGTGCCCCACGACCGCGGTGAACGGGTAGTGGAGGAGTCCCTCGGCCGTCATGGGCCGGTCCGGCATGTGTCGGTGTCCTTTCGGCGGCGCGCCCCAGCGGGCCGCCGGCTCGGGTCGGCGCTTGTCGTTCTCGTCGGCTACAGCGCGGGCGCGCGGCGCGGAGCGAGCACCCGGTCGGCGAGCAGGCCGAACGCGAGCCCGAGGCCGCTCCACAGGACGGCCTGGATGCCGACGGACGCCAGCCGGAACCTCCACAGCAACACGGCGGGGAAGTCGGCGGGCACCTCCTCGACCCCGGGCATCAGCAGTCCGGCGGCGGTGACCGCGACCAGGAAGCCGACCACGGCCAGCACCGTCGCGTCACCGTTGCCGAAGCGGGGGGCCAGCCGCCGGCCTAGCGACACCGCCGCGACCGCGAGAAGGACGGCGATCAGGACGAACACGAAGTACAGGGCGGTACGCCGCCCGATGGTGGCGGGATCGCCGACGGCCGGCGGGTTCGCCGGATACTTCAGGAACGGGACCAGCTCGACCGCGACGAACCCGGCCGCGGCCAGCAGAGCGGCCGTGACCCTGGGCGTGAACGCCCCGAGCCGTCCGTAGGCGAAGGCGAACACGAGCGCGAAGACGCCTCCGACGGCCAGCCCGTAGACGCCGACCGCCGTGGCCAGGCCCGCGGTCGACTGGACGGCCCGGCTGAACGGTGCTCCGTGGTCGGTGTCCCCGGCCGCATCGGCGTGCGCGTGCGGAGCGAGGTCCGGCGCGGGGAGGGCTCCGGCGGCCGGCACGAGCGCGTGGCCGGCCTGTCCCGCGTGGGCGTGCCCCTCCAGGGCGACCGCGGCCCCCACCTGGGGCTCGCCGAAGATCCAGGCGAACACCAAGGCGAGGGCGGCGGCGACGAGGCCCGCGAGCATGCCGCGGACCAGCAGGTTCTTCACCATGCCGTTGCCGGTTCCCGTGTCAGTGGCAGGGGAAGCCGAGCAGGTGACGACCGTCGTGCACGAACTCGTGGACGGTGTTGCCGGAGATCAGGGAGGTGGCCCCCTGCTCCGCGCCGACGAAGTACAGCAGGGCGAGGGCGAGCACTCCGGCGAAGACGGCCCACGGCAGCAACTCCCGGACGGGAATGCGAACGGGGATGCTCAGCGGAGCGGACGGGGAATGCGGAACGGCCTGAGCCATTTGTCGTGCCTCCTCGGGATCACGCGTCCCATGCGGGGTGGCGGTGACGACGGAGGGTCTGACTCCCGGCCCGGAGGGACCGGTCACAGTGGCGCGGCCGTGCCAGAGTCTCGCTGGCTTCCCCACACCGTCAACAATGTCGGTTGGACGCTACGCGTGAACCATGGTCTCGTCAATGGGGCGAAGAGTGACAATCGCCCCTCTTATGCCACAGAGAGGATGCAGTGTCAGCCCGACTTATCCTGATTTGTCATGGTTTCACGGACTCGCTCCAGCGAGCCGCGTTCCCCTTCGACGACGAGGAACTCAGCGCCCGCGGACAACAGGAAGTGATCCGCGCCGCGTCCCTCCTCACCCGGACCGGCACCCTCCCCAACCCGAGCGACACCGCCGGAATCGCCCCGGGCACGACCCCCGAGACCGTCCCGGGGACGAGCGCTCCCCTTCGCGGCCCGGCGGCACGCCGGCGGACCGCCGTGCTGTGCGGCCCGGCGGTGCGGTGCCTCCAGACGGCGGCCGGGCTCGGCCTGACCGCCGTGGTCGACCACGGGCTGCGCGACCGAGACGCCGGCCGGTGGGCGGGGCGGACGCTGGCCGAGATCCAGGCCCGGGAGCCCGAGGAACTGGTGGCCTGGCTGACCGACCCCGCCGCCGCCCCGCACGACGGGGAATCGGTGCTCGCCCTGATCGAGCGCGTCGCCGCCTGGCTGCACACGGCGCACGGCGAGGCCGGTGGCGGTGACCGTGGCGGTGATGGTGGCGGCGGCAGTGGTGGCGGCGGCGGCGGCGGGAGGATCATCGCGGTCACCCATCCGGACGTGATCAGGGCCGCCCTCGTGCACGTGCTCGGCGCGCCCCCGGAGACGTTCTGGCGCATCGACGCCGAGCCGCTCACCAGCGTCCACCTCACCTCCCACGCCGGCCGCTGGCGCCTCCGCCTCCCCCGCCCGGCCTGACACCTCCGCACCGCCCCACGCCCGAGCGGCCGCCCCAGCCCACCCGGCAACCGTGGAAATCCCCCGGCGCCGCGCGGGCTCAGGCGTCGAAGTCGACGGTGACGTCGGGGGACAGGGGGATGGACTGGCAGGTCAGCACGTAGCCTGCCGCCACCTCGGCGGGTTCGAGGGCGAAGTTACGGCGCATCTCCACCGTCCCGTCGGTCACCTTGGCGCGGCAGGTGCCGCACACGCCTCCCTTGCAGGCGAACGGCAGGTCGGGCCGGACGCGCTGCGCCCCCTCCAGCACGGTGAGGCCCGGCGGCAGCGGCATGGACGTGGCCCGGCCGTCCAGGACGACCGTGACCTTGGCGACCGCCTCCTCGGGGACCCCAGCGACCCGGCGGGCCGGCGGTGGCGGCGGCTCGTCCACGTAGAACAGCTCGTGGTGGACGCGCTCCGGAGCGACGCCCAGCTCGGCGAGCACCGCCTTGGCGTCCTTGACCAGCCCGTACGGGCCGCAGAGCCACCAGTGGGCGACGGCCGGCACGTCGGTCAGGGCGGGGAGCAGCAGGCGGAGCTTCGGACGGTCCAGGCGGCCGGTGAACAGCTCGGGCTCTCTGGGCTCCCTGGACAGGACGTGCACGACCTGGACGCGGGCGGGCGCGGAGTCCTTCAGATCGGCCAGTTCCTCCCCGAACATCACCGTTCGCGTCGTGCGGTTCCCGTAGAACAGCGTCACCGACGACCCGGGCACCCTCAGCACGGACGACGCGATCGACAGCACGGGGGTGATCCCGGAACCGGCGGCGACGAACACGTGGTCCGCCGGGCGGGACAGGTCGGCGGTGAAGCCCCCGGTGGGCGGCAGCACCTCCACCTGTTCCCCCGGCCTCAGGCGGCGCACCAGGCGGGTGGAGAACAGCCCGTCGGGGATCTCCCTGACCCCTATGCGCAGCGGTCCGCCCGTCGGCGCGCAGATGGAGTACGAACGGCGCTCCTCGCGGCCGTCCACGAACGCGCGCAGCGTGAGCGACTGGCCGGGGAGGAAGGCGAACTCCTCCGCCAGTTCGCCGGGCACGTCGAAGGTGATCGCGGCTGCGTCCTCGCACAAGCGATCCACCCGTGCCACCCGCAAAGCGGCGAACCGCCCCCTGCGCCGCCGCCCGCCGTCTCCGGCCGCTCCGGTGCCGGGCACGTCACAGCTCCTTGACGTGCTCGAAGGGCTCCCGGCACGCGCGGCACCGCCACAGGTCCTTGCAGGCGGTGGACCCGAACCGGGACACCTCCTCGGTGTCGCCGGACCCGCAGCGCGGGCAGCCGACGCTCCGCCGGACCGGGCCGAGGGTCAGCGGCACCGGCCCGCTCCGGCGCGCAGGGGCCTGACCGGGCGGCGCGACCCCCGCGTCGGCGAGCCTGCGCCTGCCCTCCTCGGTGATCCAGTCGGTGGTCCAGGCCGGGGCGAGCACGGTGCGCACCTCGACATCGGCGTATCCGGCGGCGCGCAGAGCGGCGGACAGGTCGGCCCTGATGGCCGCCATCGCCGGGCAGCCGCTGTAGGTCGGGGTGACGGTGACGACGACGCCTCCGTCACCGGTCTCCTCGACGCCGCGCAGGATGCCGAGGTCGTCCAGAGTGAGCATGGGCAGCTCCGGGTCCAGGACGCCTCGCGCGACCTCCCACGCGCTCGACGCTCCCCGTCCCGGCGGCCCTGACCGGGCTCGCGGGCTCACCATGTCGCCCCCTGGTGGGCGCGGGCGACGCTCTGCAGTTCGGCGAGCAGGCGGGTCAGGGCGGGAGTGTGCTCTCCGTCGCGCCCCCGCCCGGAGCCTGCGACCGTGGTGGAGGGCCGGGTGAGGGTGGCGGCCGTGAGGACCTGGCCGATGACGTCGTCGAACTCCTCGCGGAGGGTGGCGGGGTCGACGCCGGCGCCCGCCCGCGCGAGCCGGGCTTCGACCTCGTGCGGGACGAACAGCTCCGCCACGTCCGGCCACACGGCCGCGAGCCCCTCGGTGACACGCTCGCGGGAGTACGGCGTGCCGTCGCCGAGGCGGACGACCCAGCCGGCGGCGTAGTCGCGGTGGTAGGCGACCTCCTTCACGCCCTTGGCGGCGACCGCGGCCAGCACCGGGTCGCGGGAGCCCGCGAGCCGGTCGAGCAACGCGAGCCGCCAGGTCGCGAAGACCAGCAGGCGGGCCATCTCCTGCCCGAAGTCGCCGTTCTCCGCCTCGGCGAGCCGGACGTTGCGGAACTCCTCCGGGCCGCGCAGGAAGGCCAGCGCGTCCTCGTCGCGTCCGGAGCCGTCGGCGGCGCCCGCGCGGGACAGCAGCAGGCGGGCCTGCCCGAGGAGGTCCAGCGCGATGTTGGCCAGCGCCACCTCCTCCTCCAGCTCGGGGGCGTGCGTGCACCACTCCTGGAGCCGGTGCGACATGACCAGCGCGTCGTCGCCGAGCATCAGGCAGTAGGCCGAGAGGTCGCCGGCGTCCACACCGCCGGGCAGCCGGGTGTCCACACCGGCCAGCGGGTCGGCGAACCCGGTCCCGTACGCCCAGCGGGGATCGTCCGCGTCGTTGATCGCCTCATAGGCGTCGGCCAGGGACGGCTCGCGAAGATCGGCCGGAAACGGCTCGTGAACATCGGACGCTGACGGAACGCGGACGTCGGGCGTGGCGGATTCACGGGGATCCGGCGTGGCGGAGGCTTCGGAGGACATCGTGGCCTCACATGTGCGGGACGTCGTCGGGCAGGGTGTAGAAGGTCGGATGCCGGTAGACCTTGTCGCCGCTCGGCGCGAAGAACGGGTCCTTCTCGTCGGGGCTGGTGGCGGCGATGTGGTCGGACCGGACGACCCAGATGCTCACGCCCTCGTTGCGGCGGGTGTAGAGGTCGCGGGCGTGGCGCAGCGCCGTCTCGTCGTCGGCGGCGTGCAGCGAGCCGACGTGGACGTGGTTGAGCCCTCGCTTGCTGCGCACGAACACCTCGTACAGCGGCCAGTCGCTCATGCCCTAGCCTCCGCCCCCGCGGCCGTCCCGGCGTCCGCGCTCGTCGTCCCGGCGTCCACGGCCGTCGCCCCGGCGTCCGCGCTCGTCGTCTCGGCGTCCGGGGCGGTGCGGCGTGCGGTCTTGCGGGCGTGGGCGACGGCGGCCTCCCGCACCCAGGCGCCGTCCTCGTGCGCGGCGCGGCGTACGGCGACGCGCCGCGCGTTGCAGGGCCCGTCGCCGCTGATCACCCGCTTGAGCTCCGACCAGTCGACCGGACCGAAGTCGTGGTGGCCGCGCTCGGGGTTCCAGCGCAGCTCGGGGTCGGGCAGGGTGACGCCGAGCACCTCGGCCTGGGGCACGGTCATGTCGACGAACCTCTGGCGCAGCTCGTCGTTGGTGTGCCGCTTGATCTTCCAGGCCATGGACCGCGCGGTGTTGGGCGAGGCGTCGTCGGGCGGCCCGAACATCATCAGGGACGGCCACCACCACCGGTTCACCGCGTCCTGCACCATGTCGCGCTGGGCGGGGGTGCCCTTCATCATGGTGAGCAGCAGCTCGTACCCCTGCCTCTGGTGGAACGACTCCTCTTTGCAGATGCGGATCATGGCCCGCGCGTAGGGGCCGTACGAGCTGCGGCACAGCGGCACCTGGTTGCAGATGGCCGCGCCGTCGACCAGCCAGCCGATCACCCCGACGTCGGCGTAGCTCAGCGTCGGGTAGTTGAAGATCGAGGAGTACTTCTGCCGCCCCTCGATGAGCATCGCGGTCAGCTCGGAGCGGTCGGCGCCGAGCGTCTCGGCGGCGGAGTACAGGTAGAGCCCGTGCCCGGCCTCGTCCTGCACCTTGGCGAGCAGGATGGCCTTACGCCGCAGCGTCGGCGCGCGGGTGATCCACTCGCCCTCGGGCTGCATGCCGATGATCTCCGAGTGGGCGTGCTGGCCGATCTGCCGGACCATCGTCGCGCGGTAGCCGTCGGGCATCCAGTCGCGCGGCTCGACGCGCCGGTCCTGCTCGATCGTCCGGTCGAAATGCCGTTGGAGGTCAGCCATCCGCCGTCACCCCTTTACCGAACATTCGGTCAGTTATCAGTCTCGCTCAGCGGCCCGTCCCGCGCAAGGCCGCCCCTCCGGACGGGCACGGCCGCACCGGCCGCCGGTCAGCCCTCGCGCCGGGCGACCAGCGTGAGCACGTCGTACTTGGCCACCGACGAGCCGTCCTGCTTGGTCACATCGGCGTCCCAGCGCACCTCGCCGTACCCGGCGCCCTCGCGCGGGTCGATCTGCTTGGCGGTCAGCGTCACCGTCAGCTCGTCGCCGGGGTACACCGGGGTGAGGAAACGCAGGTTCTCCAGCCCGTAGTTGGCCAGCACCGGCCCGGGGTCGGGGTCGACGAACAGCCCCGCGGCCAGCGAGACGATCAGGTACCCGTGGGCGACCCTGCCGTCGAAGAACGGGTTGGCCCTGGCGGCCTCCTCGTCCATGTGGGCGTAGAAGGTGTCGCCGGTGAACGCGGCGAAGTGGTCGATGTCGGCCAGGTCCACGCGACGCGGCCCCGCGACGACCGTGTCCCCGGGCCTGAGCTCCTCCAGGTGCTTGCGGAACGGGTGGACGCCGGTCACCGCGCGCTCGCCGCCGGGCACCCAGCGGCCGGTGATCGCGCCGAGCATGGACGGGCTCGCCTGGACGGCGGTGCGGTTCATGTGGTGCAGCACCCCGCGGACGCCGCCCATCTCCTCGCCGCCGCCGGCCCGCCCGGGGCCGCCGTGGACCAGCACCGGCAGGGGCGACCCGTGCCCGGTGGACTCCTTGGCCGCCTCGGCGTCCAGCACGAGCAGGCGTCCGTGCCAGGGAGCCGTGCCGAGCACCACCTCGCGGGCGAAGTCGCGGTCGCCGGTCACCACCGAGCCGACCAGGCTGCCCTGGCCCCGCGCGGCCAGCTCGACGGCCCGCGCGGCCGAGGTGTAGGGCATGAGCGTGCTGACCGGTCCGAACGCCTCCACCTCGTGGGGCTCGGGACGGTCGGCGTCGTCCACGCGCAGCAGCAGCGGCGAGACGAACGCCCCGCGCTCGGCGTCCGCGCCGACGACCTCCACCCGCTCGGGATCGCCGTACACCACCGAGCCGGCGGGGATCAGGGCCTTGAGCGCGCGGCGCACCTCATCGCGCTGGCCGAGGCCCGCGAGGGCGCCCATGCGCACCGACGGGTCGGCCGGGTGGCCGACCGTGACCTTCGCCAGCCGGGCGGCGGCGGCCTCGGCCACCGCGTCCATCAGCCCGGCCGGGACGAACGCGCGCCGGATGGCCGTGCACTTCTGCCCGGCCTTGACGGTCATCTCGGTCACGAGCTGCTCGACGAACAGGTCGAACTCGGCGCCTCCGGGCGCGGCGTCCGGGCCGAGGATCGAGCAGTTCAGCGAGTCGGCCTCGGCGTTGAAGCGCACAGAACGGGCGGCGACCACCGGGTGGGTGCGCAGTTTCTGGGCGGTTGAGGCCGAGCCGGTGAAGGCGACCACGTCCTGCTCGGTGAGGTGCTCGAACAGGTCGCCCGCGCTGCCGCACACCAGTTGCAGCGCGCCTTCGGGCAGGATGCCGGAGGCGATGATCAGCTCCACCAGCCGCGCGGTGACGTAGGCGGTCTGCCCGGCCGGCTTCACCAGCGACGGCATGCCGGCCACGAAGGCGGGCGCGAGCTTCTCCAGCGGGCCCCAGACGGGGAAGTTGAAGGCGTTGATCTGCACGGCCACCCCGCGCAGGGGCGTGTAGACGTGCTGTCCCACGAACGAGCCGCCCTTGCTCAGCGGCTCCACGCCGCCGTCCAGGTGGACGGTGGCGTTGGGCAGCTCGCGGCGGCCCTTGCTGGAGTAGGAGAACAGCGCGCCGATGCCGCCGTCCACGTCGAAGCGGGAGTCGTTCAGCGTCGCGCCGGTGCGCAGCGACAGCGCGTACAGCTCCTCCCGATGTTCGCGCAGGTGGGAGGCCAGCGCCTTGAGCAGCGCGGCGCGCTGGTGGAAGGTCAGCTCGCGCAGGGCGGGTCCGCCCGTGCGGCGCCCGTACTCCAGCGCGGCGCGGAAGTCGACGCCCGCCGAGGAGATGGTGGCGACCTCCTCCCCGGTGACCGCGTCGTGCAGCGGGGCCCCCTCGTCGCGCGGGACGTGCCAGGAACCGGTGACATAGCTGCTGAGCGGGGCCATAGCCGACCTCCCCATCGAGGAACACCATGCGGGCCGTTCGCCAGGATGGTAACCCCGCGCCGGCCGGGCGCGGGGAGCCGCGAGGCACGGCCGCCCTCTGCCTCCTACCCACTCCCGAAGCCTCGCGACACCCCTCGCGGCATGGGGGCCGAGGCGGGCCTTCTGCGATACTTCCCCCGATGACCACCGCCCACGTCGCGCCGTCCTACGGGGGCCGTCGATGACCACCACCCACGTCGCGCCATCCCACCGGGACCGTCGGTGACCACCGCCCCGGTCACCCCGCCCCGCCGGGGACGTCCCGGCTACGACCTGGAGTCGCTGCTGGCCGTCGCGGTCAAGGTGTTCAACGAGCGCGGCTACGAGGCCACCAGCATGGAGGACCTGTCCCGCAGGCTCGGCATCACCAAGTCGGCGATCTACCACCACGTCTCGGGCAAGGACGAACTGCTCCGCCTGGCCGTCGACCGCGCCCTCGACGGGCTGTCGGAGGCCGCGCGGGAGACCGCCGCCCTCGAGGGCCGCGCGATGGACAGGCTGGAGCACCTCGTGCGCCGCAGCGTGCACGTGCTGGTCGAGCGCCTCCCGTTCGTCACGCTGCTGCTGCGGGTGCGCGGCAACACCAAGGTCGAGCGCCGGGCACTGGCCCGCCGCCGCGAGTTCGACCACATGGTCGGCGAGCTGGTGCGGCAGGCCGGCGCGGAGGGCGACGTCCGTTCCGACGTGGACCCGGCGGTGGTGAGCCGCCTGCTGTTCGGCCTGGTGAACTCCCTCACCGAGTGGTACAGGCCGCGCGGCGGCATGGGCGCCGACGCCCTGGCCGACGCCGTCTGCAAGATCGCCTTCACCGGCCTCCGCCACCCTCCGGCCCCGCGACCGGCTCCCTCCCGGCGAGAGGACGCCTGACCGCCCCAGAGGGGACCAGGGGTTGGTCAGGCGGTGGCCGAGATGACCGAGCCCTGGTAGGTGTCCTCGATGAACTTCTTCACCTCCGGGCCCGCCAGGAGCTCGGCCAGCTTCTTGACCCGCGGGTCGCTCTCGTGGCCCTTGAGGACGACCAGGCCGTTGGCGTAGGGGTTGTCGTCGGCCTTCTCCAGCACCAGGGCGTCGGAGGCCGGCTTGAGCCCGGCCTCCAGCGCATAGTTGCCGTTGATCACGGCCGCGTCGACGTCCTCGAGCGAGCGCGGCAGCTGAGCGGCCTCCAGCGGCTTGAACTGCAGGTTCTTGGGGTTGTCCGCCACGTCCCGCTCGGTGGCCGCGGTGCCGGCGCCCGGCTTGAGCTTGATCAGCCCGTTGTCCTCCAGCAGCTTGAGCGAGCGCCCGAGGTTGGTGGCGTCGTTCGGCACGGCGACGGTCGCGCCGGAGGCCAGCTCGCCGGCGCTCTTGACCTTGCGCGAGTACAGGCCGAGCGGCTCCAGGTGGACGGCCTGGACGAAGGTCAGCTCGGCGCCGCCCTTGGACTTCAGGAAGTCCGCCAGGTAGGGCCGGTGCTGGAAGTAGTTGGCGTCCAGCCGTCCCTCCTGCAACTGCACGTTCGGCTGTACGTAGTCGGTGAACTCGACGATGTCCAGCTTCAGCCCGGCGGCGGGCGCCAGCTTGTCCTTGACGAACTTCAGGATCTCGGCGTGCGGCACCGGGCTGACGCCCACCTTCAGCACACCGTCGCCGGCGGCCGGCGAACCGCCGGATCCCGCGGGCTCTCCGGACGCGCCGCACGCCGCCAGCGTCAACGCGAGCGCGGCCGCCGCCACGGCGCCGATCAACTTACGCATCTGATATCTCCTTGCGCTCAACTGCGGGTTGGTCCTGCGGCCTGCGGACGGGCGAAGGGCTCGTCCGCGGCGGCGGGAAGTCTCATCGGTGGGACAGCCGGCGGGCCAGAAGGTCGCCGAGGCTCTGGATGACCTGCACGACCACCACGAGCAGCACGACCGTGACGACCATCACGGCGGTGTCGAAGCGCTGGTAGCCGTACCTGATGGCCAGGTCGCCGAGCCCTCCGCCGCCGATGGCCCCGGCCATCGCCGAGTAGCCGATCAGCGCCACGACGGTCACGGTGAGCCCGGCGACCAGCCCGGGCAGCGCCTCGGGCAGCATGACGCGGCCCACCACGCGCGCGCGGCCGGCGCCCATCGCCTGGGCGGCCTCGACGACCTCGCGTTCGACGCCGCGCAGGGCGGTCTCTACAAGCCGGGCGTAGAAGGGCACCGCTCCGAGCGTGAGCGGCACTATGGCGGCGACCGTCCCGATCGTGGTGCCGGTGACCAGGCGCGTGAACGGCAGGATCGCGACCATCAGCACGATGAACGGCAGCGAACGCCCGACGTTGACGATCCCGCCGAGAACGGCCTTCACGGCGGGGGCGGGGGTGAGGCTGCCGCGGTCGGTGGTGACGAGGAAGACCCCCAGCGGCAGGCCGAGCACCAGGGTCAGCAGCGCGGACCAGAACACCATCTGGACCGTCTCCCCGGTCGCCTGCGTCAGCGCGGGCAGCAGTTCGTCGCCGTTCACCGGGCCTCCTCCGTGATCGTCCAGGCCTGGACCGGCACGGTCCCCTCAGCCCCCGGCGGCGCCTCTTCGACGATGACGCCGCGTTCACGCAGGTAGGTGAGGGCGCCGGCCTGGTCGCCGCCGTCCATTCGGACGCGAAGGCGCCCTACCGGCCGCCCGCCGAGGTCCTCCAGCGAGCCGCCCAGGACGTTGACGTCCACGTCGAATCCGCGTACCAGGCTCGACATCACCGGCTCGTCCGCCGAACCGGCGAAGGTGAGGGTGACGGTGCCCGGCGGCGCCGGCTCGGGCAGCGGGAAGATCTCGCGGGTGAGCAGCGACCCTGGACGCGCGACGAGGTCGGCGAGCGTGCCCGCCTCGGCGACGCGGCCGTCCCGCATGATCGCGACCGAGTCGCAGACGCCCTTGATGACGTGCATCTCGTGGGTGATCAGCAGGATCGTCAGCCCCAGCTCGGCGTTGAGGCGCTTGAGCAGGGCGAGGATGGACTGCGTGGTGCCGGGGTCGAGCGCGCTGGTGGCCTCGTCCGACAGCAGCACCTTCGGCCCGGCGGCGAGCGCGCGGGCGATGCCGACGCGCTGCTTCTGCCCGCCGGAGAGCTGCGCGGGGTAGGCGGACGCCTTGCCCTCCAGCCCGACGAGTTCGAGCAGTTCACGCACGCGGGCCGCGCGCCGCGCCCGGGGCAGGCCGGCGACCTCCAGCGGGAAGGCGACGTTCGCCGCCACCGTGCGGGACGACAGCAGGGCGAAGTGCTGGTGGATCATGCCGATGCCCTGCCTGGCGCGGCGCAGCTCTGCGCGGCCGAGCGCGGTCAGCTCCTGGCCGGCGACCGTGACGGTGCCGGCGGTCGGGCGTTCGAGCAGGTTGACACACCGCAGCAAGGTGCTCTTCCCGGCCCCGCTCTGTCCGAGCACGCCGAAGATCTCACCCTCGCGGACGTCGAGATCGATCCCGTCGAGGGCGACGACGCCGTTGCCGTAAACCTTGCGCAGGCCAGAAACATGTATCACAGGTAGGTTATATCCTGAATAGAAGATGGTTGTTACCAGGAGAAAAGGGACAAGGGGCGGGGCTGCCGCTTCAGCCCGAACAGCGACGCGCGCGCATGGAACCGTCGGCCTCCGGCATGGGCCAGGTCAAAGGCAGGGCAAGCGTCACGGTGGGCCCAACCCTCCTACGCGGTAACACAATTCCCGTGGCGCGGTGTGATACCGGCCACTCGGCCCGCCGGACATGCGACCTCACCCGCCGTCACCCGTCGCTTCATGGCTGATCACCAGGTCACACAGCGGACGATCACCCGGTCCAGAGCTGGTTCCACGATGACCGCGCCGTGCTGTCGCGCCGTCGTCCCAGCGAGGCCACAGACCATCGCTTGAGGAGTTCTCGCGAAAGGAAACCAACGGTAGGTGCTAATTTACTCACGGTAGCCGCAGACCCGCACGGGGAGGAGTCGACGCACCTCCTCGCGGCGCCGGGCACGATGTCCCATTCGTTTCCCAGGGGGTCCGATGGCGCCTGCGACGAGAACAGAGGCACCTGCGGACGAGGTCCGCCGGCCGCGCCCGAGCGTGCGGCACCTGGCCGGCTGCGCCGCCATACTGCTCGACGCCGACGGGCGCGTCACTCAGTGGGGCGGAGGGGCGGTGCGCCTGTTCGGGCGCCCGCCCGAAGGGGCCATGGGCCACGACATCTGCGACCTGCTGTTGCGCGGCACCCGCCGCGAGACCGTCCAGCGGGCGCTGCGGCAGGTCGCGTCGGGCGTGCGCTGGTGCGACGTGCTGTCCGCCGAAGGCGCCGACGGCCGCGTCCACGACGTCGTCTTCACCTGGGAGCCGCTGGCCCATCCCGGTCCCTGGGGCGCGGTCATGGTCACCGCCGTGGACGCCTCCCCGCCCCGGCACGACGGCGCCGACGCCTCGGCCCGCGAGCGCCTCGCCCTCCTCGACGAGCTGAGCACCCACATGAGCGCCACCCTCGACCCCCGGCAGGCCGCCGAGGATTTCACGGCGTTCGCCGTGCCGCGCGTCGCCGACACCGCCACCCTCTACGTCATCGAGGGCCTGCTCAGAGACGAGGAACACCCCGAGCGCGCCCCCGACGGGTCGATGCGCGTCCGCCGCCTGGCCCTCAAGCTCGGCGCCCGCCAGACCGACGAGGTCAAGTGGCACGCCGCCTTCCCCGTCGACGAGGTCGTCGGCTACAGCGCCCGCCATCCGGCCTCCCGGTGCATGACGGCGAACGCGCCGGTGTTCTCCTCGGCGGCCGAACTGGAGATCGACTACCTCGACCGCATCATCGGCGTCCTCGGCGAACCCGCCCTGCGCTACCTCGAGATGTCCTCCTTCCTCACCGTGCCGCTGACCGCCCGGGGCATGGTCCTCGGCTTCATCGCCCTGTCGCGCTTCCCCGACCGCAGCCGCTTCGACGAGCACGACAAGGCGCTCGCCGAAGACCTCGCCGTCCGGGCGGCCATCTCCATCGACAACGCCCGGCTCTACACCCGCGAGCGGCGCACCGCGCAGGCCCTGCAGGACAACCTCGCGCCGCGCACGCTCACCGCACCGCCCGGTCTGGAGGTCGCCCACCGCTACCTCCCGGCGAGCGCCATGCGGGCGGGCGGCGACTGGTACGACGTCATCCCGTTGTCCGACACCCGCATCGCCCTGGTCGTCGGGGACGCCATGGGGCACGGCGCCGTGGCCGCCGGCGCGATGGGGCAGCTGCGCGCCGCCGTCCGCGCCCTCGCCGGCACCGACCAGCCCCCGGACGCGGTGCTGCGCAGGCTGGACCACATGGCCGAGGACATGGATGCCATCCAGTGCGCGACGTGCCTGTACGCCATCGTCGACCTCGCCACCCACACCTGCTCGCTCTCCTGCGCCGGGCACCCGCCGCCCATCCTGGTGAGCCCCGACGGCACGGCGTCCGTGCTCGACCTCCCGGCGGGGCTGGCGCTCGGCCTCGGCGATCCCGCCTTCGCCCGCGCCTTCACCACCACCGAGGTGCCGATGCCGCCCGGCAGCACCCTGGCCCTCTACACCGACGGCCTGGTCGAAAGCCGCGAGCAGGACATCGACACCGGCATCGCCACCCTCCGGCGCGCCCTCGCCTCCCCCGGCCCCACCCTCGAGTCCACCTGCGAATCCATCATCGCCGCCCTCCCCCGCCAGTACGACGACGTCGCCCTCCTCCTCACCCGCACCACCTCCTGACGGAACGGGTCCGGCGGCGAGGAGGCGAACCCCACCCATCGCCCCCGCCGCCGGTGACCGATGCCGCGCCCACCCACGACCGCTTACGGCCGAACGGGGAAGTGGTCACACGGCTGCGCCGGGCCCTGGGAGGGGGTCGACGTCGGGGGCGTGCATCGGTTCGCCGCAGTGGGCGCAGCGCAGGTCTACCGCGCTGACCTCGCCGCACGCGTGGTGGCGGTAGAGCACCGGCGGACCGGCCTCGCCGGCGAGCCATTTGTCTCCCCAGCCGGTCATGACCATGAGCAGGTCCACCAGCTCGGTGCCCTTCTGTGTCAGGACGTACTCGTAGCGGGGGCGCCGGTCATAGGGACGGCGCTCGATCACTCCATGCTCGACCAGGTGGTTCAGCCGCTCGGTGAGGACCTTGCGTGAGATTCCGAGGTCGGCCTGGAGCTGCTCGAAGCGGGTCAGGCCGACCCAGATGTCACGCAGAACCAGCGGCGACCAGGGCTCTCCGATGACGTCGAGCGTGCGCGCGATCGAGCACGCCATTCTGCTGAAGTCCGTGCGCTGCATGGAATCAGCATAGCAATCAGGGTTCCCTTAGGGAACGTCGCCTGCTACGGTCATGAAGTCTCTTCAAGGAACTCCAGGAAGGATCACGCGGATGAGCAAGGTCATCAGCGCCCACGCGGTGTCGGTCGACGGGTACATCACCGGTCGCGAGCCGGGCGCGGGGCGCGGCCTGGGCGACGGGACGATGCTCTTCGACTGGTACTTCGACGGCGACACCCCCAGCCAGGTGTTCGAGGGGTTCAAGCTGAGCGGGCCCAGCGCGCGCCTGTTCGACGCCCTCGCCGGGCGCGTCGGCGCGCTCGTGGCGGGCCGCAACACCTACGAGGACTCCGACCACTTCGGAGGCGGCGGACCCCACCCGACGGCCCGGCCGTTCATCCTCAGCCACCGGCCGGCGCCGGAGATGACCGAGCGGCAGACCCTGGTCACGACCGGCATCGAGGACGCGGTCGCCGCGGCCCGCGAGGCCGCCGGCGGGCGGGACGTCTTCCTCATGGGCGGCGGGGTCGTGACCGCGGCGTTGAAGGCGGGGCTCCTCGACGAGGTGGTCCTCCACCAGGTGCCGGTCCTGCTCGGCGGCGGCCGGCCCTTCTTCCAGGCGCTGCCCGAGCACGTACGGCTCCGCCTCATCGAAGCCGTCCCGGCGCCCGGGGTCACCCACCTGCACTACGAGATCGAGCGATGACCCCCGCCACCGGCGACCTCGCGCCGCCCGCGCCGGCCCGGACGACCTGACCACAGCGCCCCATCTCCGTCCCCGCCTGACACCGGCTGGGCAGGTGGCCGTCGGACGACGAACCGATGTGATCCGAGCGCCCATGCCGGCAGCGCCCGTGCGCGGCCGGGGCAGGCGGAAAATGGCCTGGCGCCACGTCATCGAACACGCGAACCGTTCCGGTGAAAATTTCACTACATGTGTCAAATGTGGTCATACGTCTTACCTGGTCAAGGCAAGAGACAAGTGAGGAGCGCATCGCGACGAGACGGGGCGTCGTTGACAGGTCCCGTCACCGTCGGATGTGCTCCGCTGTGCGTCACCTCACACCAGCGCGAAGAGAATGCGAAACGGTTCGACACGCTCCGGACGCTCGACCCTCGAAACGCGGTCCGGCCGCGGTGAGGGCCCCGGGACGCATCCCCTTCCGCCGGGATCCGGCGCCGCCGCGTTCACCCGGAAGGTGCCGGATCAACGGCCGACCATGCCTGCCGGCCGATGTCTCACCCCCTGATCAAGGAGAAATGATGATTTTCTCTCCCCCGTCCCTCGCCGAGGGGACCGCCCCATGTTGAGACACAGATCCATCTTCGGGGCGGTCGCCGTCGCGGCACTCCTGGTCCTCGCCACCGGTCAGGCGGCGCTCAGCAGCATCCGCGAGAGCGCGTCGGCCGCGGCCGCGCCGACCAGCGGATGCGGCAAGGCCCCCACGCTGGCGAGCGGCTCGCACACGATCAGCAGCGGCGGCCAGAACCGCAGCTACATCCTGCGGGTCCCGCCCTCCTACGACAACAACCGCCAATACCGGTTGATCTTCGGGTTCCACTGGGTGGGCGGCACGGCCAACGACGTGGACTCCGGCGGTACCGACGGGTACAACTGGTCGTACTACGGCCTGAGGCGACTGGCGGACGCCGCGAACAACAGCACGATCTTCGTCGCGCCGCAGGGCATCGGCAACGGCTGGGGCAACTCCGGCGGCCAGGACGTGACCTTCGTCGACAACATGCTGAGCCAGATCGAGGCCGGCCTGTGCGTCGACACCTCGCAGGTCTTCTCCGCCGGGTTCAGCTACGGCGGCTCGATGACGTACGCGCTCGCCTGCGCCCGCCCGACGGTCTTCCGCGCGGTCGCGGTCTACTCCGGCGGACAGCTCAGCGGGTGCAGCGGCGGCACTCAGCCCGTCGCCTACATAGGAGTCCACGGACTCCGCGATGGCACGCTGTCCATCGCCACAGGACGGTCGCTGCGGGACACCTTCGTCAGGAACAACGGCTGCACCGCGCAGAACCCGCCCGAGCCGGCGCAGGGCAGCCTGACGCACGTCGTCACGTACTACTCGGGGTGCCGGGCCGGGTATCCGGTCGCCTGGGCGGCGTTCGACGGAGGCCACGACCCGGGTCCGATCGACGGGTGCACCTGCGGCGGCTGGAGGAGCTGGACCCCGGCAGAGGTGTGGAAGTTCTTCACGCAGTTCCAGTCCGGCGGCCCGTCGCCCTCTCCCTCGCCCACGGTCTCCCCGACCCCGACCCCCACTCCCACCGCAGGTGGCGCGGGCGCCATCCGTGGCGTCGGATCGGGCCGGTGCGTGGACGTGACCGGCGGCTCGCAGGCCAACGGCGCGCAGGCGCAGATCTCCGACTGCAACGGGCAGGCGAACCAGCAGTGGACCACGACCAGCGCGAGTGAGCTGCGGGTGTACGGCAACAAGTGCCTGGACGTGAACGGCGGCGGCACGGCCAACGGCTCCACCGTGATCATCTGGGACTGCAACGGGCAGAACAACCAGAAGTGGCGGTTCAACTCCGACGGCACCATCACCGCCGTCGGCGCCAACAGGTGCCTGGACGTGCCGAACAACGCCACCGCCAACGGCACCAAGCTCGCCATCTGGGACTGCAACGGCGGCGCCAACCAGCGCTGGACCCGTACCTGATCCCAGCGCAGAGATCCTCGGGCACCACCCTCGCCGGGCCGGCCGATCGGCCCGGCGAGGTCTCTTTTTCCGATGACCGCCAGGCGTTCGGCCTGGATCCCCGCGGGCCATCGGCCGGCGGTTCTGGGCGCCCCTGCGGAATGTCGGTGGGGGCGGTTACCGTGCCGATCGTGACCATCGATGACGAGCGGACGATCACGGTCGAGGACGTGCGGCGGGTGGCGATGTCGCTCGCCCGCACCGAGGAGGCGCTGGTCCGCGACCACGTGAAGTTCCGGGTGCGGGGCATCGTCTACGCCTCGATCTCCCCCGACGAGACGCTGATGGGGTTCGGGTTCCCGAAGGAGGAGCGCGCCGCCCTGGTCGCCTCCGAGCCGGAGAAGTTCCTCATGCCCCTGCCGTCCGACGAGCGCTACCACTGGGTCCGCGCCCGGCTGTCGGCCCTCGGCCACGACGAGATGCGCGAGCTGGTCACCGACGCCTGGCGCATGGTCGTCCCCAAGTTCCTCGTCCGCGCCCACGACGAACGGCAGGCACGTCCCTGACCCACCGGCCGGAAGGGGAAGGAACCTCCCTGACCCACCGATCGGAAGGCAAGTCCTCCCTGACTGACCGATCGGAAGGCAAGTCCTCCCGGACCCACGAGTGGGGAGGAAGGACCTCTCTGATCCGCCGAGTCGGGAGGGGCGGGGAAATGGGTGAGCGCGGAAGTCGGGTGGGCTGGTTCGATGGGGGCATGGAATCCTCCCGTCTTCTCCAGCATCTCGCGGAGAACTTCTCGCTTCTGCGTGCCGCCGTCGTCGCCACCGACCCCACGGCCCCCGTGCCGTCCTGCCCCGACTGGACCGTGGCCGATCTGGTGGAGCATGTCGCCAAGGTCTATCTGCACAAGGTCGAGTGCATCCGGCTCGGCGCGTTCCCCGACGACTGGCCCGAGGCCATCCCCGCGGACCCGGTCACCGCGCTCGACAGGTACTACGAGCGGCTGACCGCCATCTTCGCGGAGCACACCCCCACCGACCCGGCGGCCACCTGGCACGAGCCCGACCAGACGGTCGGGTTCTGGATCCGCCGCATGACCCAGGAGACCGTCATCCACCGCGTCGACGCCGAGCTCGCCGCCGGGGGCGGCCTCTCCCCCATCGCCGGCGACCTGGCCTTCGACGGAGTGGACGAGGTGCTGAAGCTCTTCCTGGGGTACGGGAGCACCCGCTGGAAGGACGAGTTCGGCACGCTGCTCGACGCGCCCGACTCCCGGCCGCTGTCGGTCGCCACCGGCCACCATGCCTGGACCCTGCGGGCCGTCCCAGGCGAGGTGGAGGTGCGGGACGCCGCCACCGGCTTCGACGGCGACGCCCTGGTGAGCGGCGAGGCCGAGCCGCTGCTGCTGTGGCTGTGGAACCGCGGCGGCGGCGACGCCGTCCGCCTGTCCGGCGACCAGGCACTGCTGGCCCAGTTCCAGGCCCTGCGCACCGCCGCCACCCAATGACCGCCCGCCCGGGCCGTTGAGCGGGGCCGAAATTGTCGGTGGCGGCGTTCACACTCATCGGCGAGACCACCTGACTTTCGAGGAGGTTCCCGATGGCGCGACGACGGCCCGCCCGGCGCGGAGGGCGCGGCTCCGGCGGTGAGGGCATCATGTGGGCGGTCGCGGGGCTGGTGGCGGCGGTCCCCCTGGTCAACGCGACGGTGAAGTTCGTGCGGGCGTCGTGGCCGGGGCTGCTGGTCGCCACCCTCGCCGCCGGGGCCGTCCTGCTGGGGGTGGCCTTCCTGGCGGCCCGCCGGGCGCGCCGCCATCGCGACCACTACCTCCAGGCCAACGCCCGCCTGGAGGCCATCGACCGCATGAGCGGCGAGCGGTTCGAGCACCTGGTGGCCGAGCTGCTGCGGCGCGACGGCTTCCGCAAGGTCCGCGTGGTGGGCAAGGCCGGGGACGGCGGGGTGGACATCCTGGCCACCGCCCCGGACGGCCGCCCGTTCGCCGTGCAGTGCAAACGCTGGACCGGCAATCTCGGCGCTCCGCACGTCCGCGAGTTCCTCGGCGCTCTCGCCCACACCTTCGCCGGTCACACCGGCGTCCTGGTCACCTCCAGCGGGTTCACCCCGCCCGCCCTCCGCGAGGGCCAGGCCGCGGCCCTGGCGATGGTCGACCGCGGCGACCTCGCCGAGTGGGCCCTCGGCACTTCTCTCCCTGCCCTCCTGACCCACCACCGCCTCAGCGTCTGAGGCGGCGGCCCGCGCCGGCCCGCACCAAGCATGAACCGCCGCCAGCCGGCACGGCCGTCGTAGGGAGTCAGAGGGAGGTAGGGAGTCAGAGGGAGTAGGCAGGGAACAGGTCGGTGGTGGGCCAGGTGGTCACGGCGTTGGCGGCCTTGTGCAGCAGGGCGTCGATGTCGCCGTACCCGAGGCCGGAAGGGTCGTCGCGCTGGTCGAAGAATTGACAGGGCCATGGTGGCTCCTTAGCTTTCAGGGGTTCTCATACATGGAAGCCGTTCATATGCGTGTACGAGGAGAGGCCATGTCGTCATCCCCCTCGCCTTCGTGGACATGAGCTCCGGCTATCACTGGCAGGACGCGCGATTCGCCGAATATCGCAATTTCGGCCCTGGCGCCGCGATGCCCGTCCCGGGGAACCGGCCCCAGCTGACGCCCGCGCAGGCCACCGAACGGACCGTCCGCACGCACCTCGGCGATTGGCGCCCGTCGATCGAGTGATATAGCGTTCGACGGCCCGGCGACCAGCGGAACGGGTCCCCAACTGGGGCTCGGCGCCGTCCACGAACGCACTCCCGCCGCCTTCGTCAGGCCCGACCGATGTCCATAACTCGTCGTTGACATGATTGTCGGTTCCTTACTCAGTAAACATTCATGCGAAATGCCACGATGCGTGGAAAAACTCCGCGGGGAGCTGCATACTGGCCTGGCATCAGCCGTCCAGTGGGGAACGCGTCGCACGCAGAGGAGTTCAAGCGATGGATCCCGCCCTGGCCGGCCTCGCCGCCGCCGCGGGAGCGGCTCTGGTCCAGGCCATGACCCGTGACACCTGGGAGGCGACCAAGGCGCGCCTGGGGAGGATCTTCGGCCACCACGCCGCCGCCCGCGCCCCCGACCTGGCGCGCGAGCTCGAGAGCAGCGAACGGCGCCTGCGGGAGTCCCCCGTGGTCCTCGCGCCGGTCGCCGAAGAGGAGGGCCGCCGCTGGGCGGGCCTGCTCGCGGACTTCCTGGCCGAACACGGGGAGGCCGCCCCCGAGGTCCAGGAGCTCGTGCGCGACCTGCATCTCGCCGGGCGCGACTCCTTCACCGTGGTGCAGCGGATCACCGCCGGGCGGGACGCCTACACCGCCGGCCGCGACCAGAACGTGCCCCCGGGCGCGGACGACGATGAACGGTGACCGCGTCCAGCGGGTGGCGGCCCGGCGCGACGCGTACACGGCCGGACGCGACCTGCACGTGACCGTCGTGCGCGAACAGCCGGGGCCGTCCGGGGCCCTCGCGCCGGCGCGGCCGGGGGTCTCCCGTGCCCCCGGGCGCGCCCCGCGCGACGACCGCGGGGCGGCACCCGGCCATCGCGGGACGACGTACGACGGGCTCGGGACGATGCACAAGGGTCGCGAAGGGGAAGAAAGGGGCGTCTATCGGCGGGAACGGTCGCTGTTCATGCACTACGTCAACCCGGAAATCCTGGCCTGTCAGGGCTGGGACGCCACCGGGCACGACACCGGCCGCATCCTCGAACAGGCACTGCGCACGACGCGCCTGGCCGTCCTGCTGACCGACGCCTACCTCATCTTCCCCTCCTCGTACATGTTCGAACTGCCCTGGTTCGCGGTGTTCCTGGAGCGGATGGCGCCGCTGGTCCGCGCAGGACTGGTCCGGCACACCTCGCCCACGCCGGAGCTGACCGCCTACCGCGACCTCAAGGCCCGCGAGTACCGCCACGACGAGCGCAACCCGTACTCGGCGCCGCCCCGGCTGCGTTCGGCGCCGGAGCCCATGTGGTACCCGCGCTTCGGCAGGCCGACGGCCGCCGGCATCGCCGAGCTGTGGGTGCGGGCGCTGGCCCCCGGAGGCGACCTGACCGGCGTTGTGCACGCGATGGCGCGGGCATGGCGCCGCCCGCACGGCAGGGTCGCGAACATCCTGGCGAAGTCGCCCGACCGGCTGGAGGGGCAGGCGTTCGTCGCCCGCTTCGTCGCCAGGACGCTGCCCGGACCGGTGCCGGGGGACGCCGGGAGCCTGCTGGCGCTGTTCCTGTCTGCCGCCTACCTGCGCTGCTATGTCCGCGACCTGGACACCGCCGTTCTCATGGACCTGCCGATCGGGCCGCTCTCGTGCCGGCTCGGCGAGACGGAGGAGGGGATGAAAGGGCGGGTGCTGTCCTCCCGCCGCCTCGACCTCGCGCTCCGATGGCTGCGCGTCGATCACTTCGTGCACCGCACGGCGACCTGGAAGGAGCTCGTTCTTCTGAGATCCAGCCCTGAGTTCGGCATGATGACCTCGATGCTGTTCGGGAACGGCTCGGCGGACGCCTTCAGGCTCGCGGTCATCGGCGCCGGGAGGTCGCGGCGCTTCGGTCCCGCCGTCACCTGTGGGGACGCGCTGTCCAACGTGGCGGCCGTGGTGGACCGGATGGCCCGCGCGCTCGGCTGACCGCTCCCGGCATCCCGCGCCGGACCGGCCGCGGGCCGGGCGTCCGGGGCGGGTGAGCGCCGCGGGCGGTGCGATCAGGGCGAGGGAAAGCACCAGTGAAGGTCTCGGTGTACTGCTCCGGTTCGATCACCAAGGGTTCTCGCGACCGCGGGAAGCTCACGTGGTCCGACACGGAGAGGATGGAGGTCGCCAAGGGAGCCGCGCCGCACGAGGTCGTCTTCCTCAACCCCGACGACCCGATCACCGACCCGGGCAACATCCTCGGGCAGTTCGGCCGCGACATGTACCAGGTCATGATCGCGACAGCGGTCGTGGTGGACGCGCGCGAGAGGCGGGGCCTGGGCATCGGCGTCGAGATGGCCGCCGCGGCGGCCTTCGGCACGCCCGTCGTCACTGTCGCGCCGCCGAACTCCAAGTACCGGGCCGACCTGCTCGAATATCGGGGAGCGACCGTCCGCGACTACGTCCATCCGCACGTCGCCGCGCTGTCGGCGGCCGTCGTCGAGGACTTCCTGCGCGCCGGCGAGGCCCTCGCGGCGCTGGTGGAGGCCGGTGGCGTGCCCGCGACGGGCGACGTGCCCGGCTGGCTCGGCGGGGCGATCAGCGAATACCGCCACAACGTCCTCCACGGGGACGTCCCGATGCTGGAGGCGCTGCGGCTGCTCGACCGAACCCCAGGATGACCAGGACCGCCGCAGGGCCGTCCCGGATCCTGGACGACCCGAAGGAGGGCCCATGGTGCTCGACACCGAAGGCAGCACCGCGGAACTGCTCGAGGCCGGGACGCACGGCTCCCGCCTCTACGTCGTGCGCAACGAGGCGCTCGAACGCATGCTCTTCGACCGCAACCTCATCGGGGCCGGTTTCCGGCGCGCCTGCCTGGCGTCCAGCCGTCACTTCGCCGGCCACCTCGCCGACGAGTACGACCCGGCCCGGACGGCCGAACTGGTGATCCTGAGCAAAGGGCTGGTGTACCAGCTCGGGGACGCTGTCCTGCGGCAGAGCGGGCACAATCTGCCGCTGAACCTGGTCGCCACCTCGCGCGTGGCCGTGTCCGGCGCGTCGGCGCACGTCGAGGTGCCCTACGCGCAGATCGAGGCGCCCGCCGAGACGCTGCTGATCGCCGACACCGTCGCCTCCGGAGCCACCGTCATCGCCGCCGTCGGCCGCTACCTGGAGACGCACGCGCTGAAGCGGCTGTACGTCCTGTCCTACGCCGGGGCGTTGCGCGGGGCGCGGCGGATCGCTGCGTACTGCGCGGCCAGGGGCGTGCGTCCGACGTTCCTGTTCGGACTGGCCGCCTTCGGCCTCGGCCTCAACGGCTTCGACCTGTCCTTCCTGCACCCTGAGACGGTCACCCGGCGCGCGTACGTGGAACGGGCCGCGCGGCAGTTCTCCGGCAAGGCGGTCTCGGCGGTGGGATGGGACTTCGGCTCGCAGGTGACCGCGCCGGGCAAGTACCGGCGGCTGTGCTGGCTGGAGGCCGAGGTGTGGGGCCTGCACGGCAGCGACTGCCTGGCGGTGGCCGAGCGGCCCGAGAGCTGGTCGCAGCTCGTCCACGAGCGCGCCGCCTACGCCGGCGCCCTCGGCCCCGGCTGGAAGCGCGTCATCGACACCCGCGAGAGCTGACCCGCGACGGGCCGGCCCGCCGGCCCCGGAGAGGCGGTCGGGCGCCGGTCGCCACGCCCGCCTCCCAGGACGTCCCGGGGTCGCCCCGCCCGGCGATGTGTGTGAGGCGCTGCGAATGGGTCAGCGGCCGTAGTCCAGGAACAGCGTGCCGTTCTTGCCCCGTTCGACCTCGAGCAGCGTCCACGACCGTACGTCGTCGCCCTCGAACACCCGCCTGCCGTGCCCCACCACCGCCGGTGCGACGACCAGTCGCAACTCGTCGACGAGCCCGGCCTGCAGCAGGGAACGCGCCAGGTCGATGCTGCCGTGGATGCCGATGTCGCCGCCGGGTCCCCGCTTCAGGGCGGTCACGTAGTCGCGCACCGGGGTGGTGACCGGCATGGAGTTCGCCCACTCCTGGGTGGGCACGCTGGAGGTGACGACGTGTTTGCGGGTGCCGTTGATGAAGTCGGCGAAGGGCTGGAAGTCGGACGTGGGCCAGTAGCCGGCCCAGTAGTCGTAGGTCCCGCGCCCCAGGAGGATGTCGTCCTGGGTGGCGATGACCCGGCCGAGGTAGGCGATGAGCTGAGGGCCGTCGTCGGCCATCCAGTCGCCGTCCTCGTAGGCGATCCCGTCCAGCGACATCAGATGGTAGAGCACGACCTTGCGCATGTGGTCCTCCTCGTGGTCGATCACGTACGTGGCGGAGATGGTGCCGCTCCCGCCGGTAGGGGCGAGCCGTTGTGGACCATGATGTGACCTGGCGCAGGGCCCGTGCGACACATTCGGCCGCAGCCGAATCCAAGGGAGCGGCGTATCGCACCAGGCGATACGCCGAACACGGCCCCGCCGGCGTGTTCGCGGACATGCGCTCGCTCATCCGCTGGGAAGGCCGCGACCTGCACCTGGAACAGCGTCCTGAGGAGATGTCCCGGGTACCGGCCGGCGAGGGGATGCTGCTGACCCCGTCCATCTTCGTCTGGCCAGGGCTGTTCTACCGCACCGACTCACCCGGCCGGCCGATCATCACCTATCCGGTGCGCGCCATCGCCACGCTGTGCGAGCGCGGCACCGCGCCCGAGCCCGACGCGCCGGCCGCCGTCATCAGAGGCCGCCGGCCTCGCCCCATTTGCGGGCGTCGAAGGCACGCTCCGGGACGTCCTGCGGCAGGTCGGTCTTGATCTCTTCCACCATCTGGCTCGGCAGGATTCGCTCGGGCAGCTGCCCGAACCTGACGAAGCGCAGGAAGGCGTACTCCTCGTCGGTGAAGCGCTCCGCGGGCGCGTCGTCGTCCTGGCCCATCGGTGACCTCCTCGGTGCCGGATCCATTGTCACCGGCGGCCAGCCGGAGCCGCAATGCGGACCTTTCACACGTTTCCGAGGTCGCACGATGTGACACAGGTCACGAGATGTCCGGTTTACAGCCATGTAATCGATTACATACCCTCATGAAATCGATTACATGGAGGACCGATGGCCCGGATCAAGGATGTCGCCGCGCACGCCGGCGTCTCCGTCGCCACGGTCTCCCGCGTGCTCAACGACAGTCCGTCCGTCACCGAGGAGACCAGGAGCCGGGTGTACGCCGCGATGACGGCCCTGAACTACGTGCCGAACGCCGTGGCGCGCTCCCTGCGCACCGAGGCGACCCGGACGCTCGGGCTGATCATCGGCGACATCCTCAACCCGTTCTTCACCGAATTGGCGCGGGCCGTCGAGGACGGGGCGCGGGAGGCCGGATACACCGTGGTCATCGGCAACGCCGACGAGCGGGCCGACCAGCAGGACCACTACGTGCGCACCCTGCTGGAGCAGCGGGTGGACGGGCTGCTCATCTGCCCGACCGCCGAGGTCACGCCGCTCATCGAGGAGGTCGCGCGCGGCGGGCGGCCGCTGGTCTTCCTGGACCGGACCCTTCCCGGCCTGGACGTCCCCTCGGTGCGCGCGGACGGGACCGAGGCGATCAGACGGCTGGCCGGCCACCTGCGCGGCCTCGGCCACCGGCGGGTCGCGTTCATCTCGGGGCCCGGCACGCTGTCCACCGGCCGTGAGCGGACCAGGGCGTTCCTCATGGCGGCGGCCGAGACCGGGCTGGAGGTGCCCCCGGAGTACGTCCGGGTCGGCGACTTCCGGGCCGGCAGCGGGCAGGCGCTCACCGCCGCGTTGCTGGACCTTCCCGAGCCGCCCGAGGTCATCTTCCTGGGCGACAACCTCATGGCACTCGGTGCGCTGGACGAGATCCGGAAGCGGGGGCTTCGGATACCCGGCGACATCGGGCTGGCGTCGTTCGACGACGTGCCGTGGTTCAGTCACACCGACCCGCCGGTCACCGCGATCAGCCAGCCGACGGCGGAGCTGGGCCGCGGCGCGGTGCGCGTGCTGCTGGACATCCTGGGGGGAAGGCGCGCCGACTCGGTGGTGCTCCCCGCCCACCTGGTCGTCCGCGAGTCCTGCGGCGAACGCCGACCGCACGCACGTCCACCGGACGGGCACGACCGCACACCGGACGGGCACCTGGACACACCGGAGGGGCACCCGACCACATCGGACGGGCACGCGGACACACCGGACGCGGTCGTCGGAAGGGGAACGGCATGAGCGAGCGGGGAGCGGGCCGCACGGACGCGCGGGAGGTCCTGCGGGTCGAGGGCCTGGGCAAGCGGTTCCCGGGCGTGGTGGCCCTGGACGGCGTCGACCTCGTGCTGCGCGCGGGAGAGGTGCACGTCCTGCTGGGCGAGAACGGCGCCGGCAAGAGCACGCTGATCAAGATGCTCTCCGGGGCCTACCACCCCGACTCCGGCCGCATCCTGGTGGACGGCGCGCCGGTCGAGATCCGTTCGGCGGCCGACGCCCGGCGGCTCGGCATCGCCACCATCTACCAGGAGTTCAACCTCGTCCCCCAGCTCACCGTCGGGGAGAACCTCGCCCTCGGACGGCCGCCACGCCGGTTCGGCCTGGTCGACACCCGGCGGATGCACGAGCAGGCCCGCGGGCTGCTGGCGCGGGTCGGCGTCGAGGTGGACCCGCGCACGAAGGTCGCCGACCTGGGCATCGCCCGCATGCAGATGGTCGAGATCGCCAAGGCGCTGGCGCTGGACGCCCGCGTCCTGATCATGGACGAGCCGACCGCCGTGCTGACGACCACCGAGGTCCAGCGGCTGTTCGCCATCGTCCGCCAACTGCGCGACCAGGGGGTGGCGGTGGTGTTCATCACCCACCACCTTGAGGAGATCGCGCAGGTCGGCGACCGGGTGACCGTGCTGCGGGACGGGCGCTCGGTCGACGAGGTGCCGGCGACGACGCCGCAGGAGGAACTGGTCCGGCTCATGGTGGGCCGGCCCATCGACCAGCAGTACCCCAGGCAGGCCGCCGACGCGGGCCCGCCTCTCCTACGGATCAGCGGCCTGACCAGGGTCGGCGCCTTCACCGACGTCTCCTTCGAGGTGCGGGCGGGGGAGGTCGTGGGCCTGGCGGGCCTCGTCGGCGCCGGCCGCACCGAGGTGGCGCGGGCCGTGTTCGGCGCCGACCGCTACGACTCGGGCCAGGTGCTGATGGACGGCCGCCCGCTCCCCCGCGGCGACGTGCACGCCGCGATGGAGGCCGGGCTCGGCCTGGTCCCCGAGGACCGCAAAGGCCAGGGGCTGGTCCTCGGCGCGGACGTCGCGGAGAACCTGGGCCTGGTCACCCTCCGCCGCGCGACCCGCGGCGGGTTCGTCGACCGCTCCGGACAGCGGGCCGCGGCCGGCCAGGTCGCGGCGCGGCTCGGCGTGCGGATGAGCCATCTCGGCCAGGAGGTCCGCACGCTCTCGGGCGGCAACCAGCAGAAGATCGTGATCGGCAAGTGGCTGCTCGCCGACGCCCGCGTGCTCATCCTGGACGAGCCGACGCGCGGCATCGACGTCGGAGCCAAGGTCGAGATCTACCAGTTGATCAATTCGCTCACCGCCTCCGGGCACGCGGTCCTCATGATCTCCAGCGACCTGCCGGAGATCCTCGGGATGAGCGACCGCGTGCTGGTCATGGCCAGAGGCAGGCTCGTCGGCGAGCTCGACGCGGCCGAGGCGACACAGGACTCGGTGATGGCCCTGGCCGTCACCGAGGTGGAGGATGCTCGTGTCCACTGACGTGCTCACCCGGCGCCCGGCGCTGCGCGGGCTGCTCGCCGAGAACGGCCCGGTCGTCGCGCTGGTCGTGCTCGCGGTCGCGCTGTCGCTGATGTCCGGCGACTTCCTGACCGTGACGAACCTGCTCAACGTGGGCGTCCAGGCGGCGGTCACCGCGATCCTGGCGTTCGGCGCGACGTTCGTCATCATCACCGGCGGCATCGACCTGTCCGTCGGCGCGGTGGCGGCGCTGTCGGCGATCACGCTGGCCTGGACGGCCACCTCCGCCGGGCTTCCCTGGCCGGTGGCGGCGGTGGTCGCGCTGGTCGTCGGCCTGGCCTGCGGGCTGGTCAACGCCGCGCTGATCGCCTACGGCCGGCTGCCCCCGTTCATCGCCACGCTGGCCATGCTGGGCGTGGCGCGGGGGCTGGCGCTGGTCGTCTCGCAGGGCAGCCCGATCGCGATGCCCGACGCCGTCTCCCGTCTCGGCGACACGCTCGGCGGGTACCTGCCGGTCCCGGTGCTGGTCATGGCCCTCATGGGCGTGGTCACGGCGGTCGTGCTGAACCGCACGTACGCCGGGCGCGCGATGTACGCGATCGGCGGCAACGAGGAGGCCGCCCGGCTGTCCGGCATCAAGGTGGACCGGCAGAAGCTGATCACCTACGCCCTGTCCGGGGCGTTCGCCGCGATCGCCGGCATCGTCCTGGCCAGCCGCCTGGCCTCCGCCCAGCCGCAGGCGGCGTCCGGCTACGAGCTGGACGCCATCGCCGCCGTCGTCATCGGCGGGGCGAGCCTGTCCGGCGGCAAGGGCCGGGCGCTCGGCACCCTCGTCGGCGCGCTGATCCTGGCCGTGCTGCGCAACGGCCTGAACCTGCTGTCGGTCTCGGCCTTCTGGCAGCAGGTCGTCATCGGTGTGGTGATCGCGCTGGCGGTGCTGGTCGACACCCTCCGCCGCAGCGGCGCCGGCTGAACGCCCCGGCGCCGCGCCACCGTCGCCGCGCCACCACGCCATACGCCCGCGGCCGCACCGCCCGCCCAGACCGTCCATGCCCTCTTTCCCCGACCTTCCGAACCACCGCGACACCAACGAGGTAGACCATCATGCGTATCCCCGCCCTTGTCCTGGCCGGCGCGGCGCTCACCCTCGGGCTCGCCGCCTGCGGCTCCGGCTCCTCCGGAGGCGCCTCCTCCGGGGGTTCAGGCGGCTCAAGCGGCTCAAGCGGCTCGGGCGTGAAGATCGGGATGTCGATCTCCACGCTCAACAACCCCTACTTCGTGCAGTTGCGCGACGGAGCCGAGGCCGAGGCCAAGAAGCTCGGCGCCACCCTGACCGTCACCGACGCGCAGAATGACGCGTCCCAGCAGGTCAATCAGGTGCAGAACTTCACCAGCCAGAGCATGAAGGCGATCATCCTCAACCCGGTGGACTCCGACGCCGCCGCGCCCGCCGTCAAGCTGGCGGAACGTTCCAGCATCCCGATCCTCGCCGTCGACCGCGGCGTCAACAACGCCCAGGTCGCCCAGACGGTCGCCTCCGACAACGTGGCCGGGGGCAAGCTCGCGGCCAAGGAGCTGGCCGGGCAACTGGGTGAGAAGGGCAAGGTCGTCGTCCTGCAGGGCGTCGCGGGCACCTCCGCCGCGCGCGACCGCGGGCAGGGCTTCATCGACGGCGTCAAGGCCTACGCCGGCATCCAGGTCGTCGCCCAGCAGCCGGCCGACTTCGACCGGACCAAGGGCCTGGACGTCATGACCAACCTGCTCCAGTCCCACCCGGACATCACCGGCGTGTTCGCCGAGAACGACGAGATGGCTCTCGGCGCGATCAAGGCCCTCGGCGCCAAGGCCGGCAAGCAGGTCAAGGTCGTCGGCTTCGACGGCACCCCCGACGGTCTCAAGGCGATCCAGGACGGCACCCTGGCCGCCAGCGTCGCCCAGCAGCCCGCGTTGCTCGGTCAGCAGGCCGTCCAGAACGCCGTCAAGGCCGCCGGCGGCGAGAAGCTGCCGGCCACCCTCGACGTGCCGGTGAAGATCGCCACCAAGGACAATCTCTCCGAGTTCTCGGCCTCCTGACCGTCATGGCCACCGATGAAGTGATCAACGACCGCCCCCCGGACGGGCCCGGCGACCCCCATGCCACCGGGAGCGCACCGTGGCCGCGACCCGACGGACCCGCCACGATCACCGGCGCCGGGCCGGGCGGTGGTGGAGTGCCGTGGCCGTACGACGTCGTGGTCGTGGGGTCGGTCAACATGGACCTGGTGGTCCGCGTCGACCGGCGTCCCCGCCCCGGCGAGACCGTCCTCGGCTCGGACCTGGCCACCTATCCCGGCGGCAAGGGCGCCAACCAGGCCGTGGCCGCCGCCCGGCTCGGCGGGCGCGTGTCGATGCTCGGCCGGGTCGGCGACGACGCCTACGGCGGGCTGCTCCGCGAGGCCCTCGAACGCGACGAGGTGGACCTCCGCCACCTGCGGCCGACGGCCGCGCCGACCGGGGTGGCGATGATCTCGGTCGGGCCGGAGGGCGACAACAGCATCATCGTCTCCCCCGGCGCGAACGCACGGCTGAGCGAGCAGGACGTGGCGGAGTCCGGCGACCTGCTCCGTTCGGCCCCGGTCGTCTCCCTCCAATTGGAGACGCCCCTGCCCACGGTCCTCGCGGCGGCGCGGGCGGCGCGCCGCGTGGTCTTCAATCTCTCGCCGCCCGCTCCCGTGCCGGACGAGTTGCTGGCCCGGTGCGATCCGCTCGTCGTGAACGAGCACGAGGCCGCGATGGTGCTCGGCGTGACGGCGCGGCCGCACGTCCAGGCCAAGGCGCTGCTCGCCCTCGGCCCCCGGTCGGTGGTGATCACCCTGGGCGCGGACGGCGCCCTCGTCGCCGACGCCTCGGGGATCACCGCGATCCCCAGCCCGCGGGTCGAGGTGGTGGACACCACGGGCGCCGGGGACGCGTTCACCGGCGCGCTGGCCTGGCGGCTGGCGCGCGGTGACGGCGTCGCCGCCGCCGCGGCGTTCGCGGTGCGGGTCGGCGCCGCGACGGTGCGCGCGGCGGGTGCCCAGAGTTCGTTTCCGACCTTGGAGGAGGTCGAGGGACCATGAAACGCACGGGCATCCTCAACGCCGCCCTCGCCGGGGCCATCGCCCGGCTCGGGCACACCGACGAGGTGCTGATCTGCGACAGCGGCATGCCGCTGCCGTCCGGCGCGCAGGTCGTGGACCTGGCGTTCCTGCCAGGGATCCCCTCGTTCGCCGACGTGCTGGACGGCATCCTGGCCGAGATCGTGGTCGAGAGCGCCATCGCCGCCCAGGAGGTCCGCTCGGCCAACCCCGGCTGCGCCGCCCTGCTGGCCGAACGGCTCCCCCGCCTGTCGCATGTGCCGCACGAGCGGCTCAAACACCTGACCGGCGCCTGCAAGCTCATCGTCCGCACCGGCGAGGCTCACCCCTACGCCAACGTCATCCTCCGCTGCGGCGTCGCCTTCTGACCGGTCGGCCCCCTCCCGGGGACGCCCTCCCCCAGCAGCCTGTCATTTCACCTCGCGGCCGCCTCAGCACACCCCGGTTGCCGGCCCGTCAGCGAAGCGACCCCGGGAAGACCATGGCCAATAGCAGCGAGGAGGCCTCACGCGGTCGCCTCAGCACACCCCATGGCCGACCCGCCACCGAAGCGGCCGCCGGAAGGACCATGGTCAAGGGCAGCAAGAATGCCTTTCGCGGTCGCCTCGGGCATCTCGGCGTGCGGGTAGTGCCCCGCCCCCTCGATCAGCAGCACTCCGGCAGGACCACCTAGTTTGGCGGCGATCGACCGCGCCTCGGCCGCCGGGTCGGCGAAGTCGCGGTCCCTGGTACCCATGATCATCAGCGCCGGACAGCGCACCTCCGGATAGCGGGTCACCACCCCCGCCAGGGACACCTCGATCTGGGCGCGCAGCGCCGCCGCCCGTCCCGGCTCGCGCAGGTTGGTCCTGATCCCGCGCAGATGGTCGTCGAGGTCGGCGGGCCGCGCGGTCGGGTAGGACGAGCGCAGGAACATGCTCCACAGATACGGACTGCGCCCCACCGCCCGCGAGGCGAGCCTCATCCACGACTTGATCGGCGTGTCCCCGGAGAACGAGCCGATCAGCACCAGCTCGGCGACCAGCCCGGGCTCCCGCGCGGCCGCCCACACCGCTGAGGCACACCCGATGGAGTGCCCGACCACGACGGCCGGACCGCCGAGTACGCGGGCGAGGGCCAGCACGTCCTCTCCGATCGGCACGACGTCGTAGCTCTGCCAGTCGGCGCTCGACTCCCCATACCCACGCACGTCCATCGCCGCCACCCGGTGCCCGGCCCGCGCCAGACGCGGCCCCAGGAACCGGAAGGTCGCCCGCGTGTCCCCCATCCCGTGCACCAGGATCACCGGCCGCCCGTCCTCGGGCCCCGTCACGTCGTACGCCACCCGCCCGCCGGCCGTCTCCAGAAACCTGGTCCCCATCGCCGCTCTCCTCCCGCTTGACGAGAGCACCGCTCTCCCGCAGGACCAGTCAATACGAGACCACCCATCACCGTCAAGAGCACCGCTCTCGAATAAGTGCACTGCCTACCATCCCCATGGCGGCAGAAGGACGCCGCTCCCCCACCACAACCAGGCGCCGCCACCGCCGTAACCCTTCCCGTCGGCTCAGAAGGCGGTCTTGGTCAGCCAGCGGTCGAGGAGGGGCCGGTCGCCGAAGACCTCGTAGCGGTCCTCGGCCGGCTCGCGGCGGCCGTAGAGGAGGAGAAGGAGGTCACCGGCGGTCCCGCGTACGGCGACCTCGCCCTTGCCGTGGCCCCGCTCCCAGGTGAAGCCACCGGGCACCAGCGTGACCGTCCACTCCCCCGCCTCACCGGCGTCCGTGGCGTGGAAGTGCAGCCGCTCTCCGCTCCCCGCCGGCTCGGCGAGCCCCTCGGCGAGCCACGGGGCGACCCGCAGATTGTCCAGAAGTTCCTCGGCCCCGTCCACCGCCACCGGCACGGCGATGTCCGGCTCGCGCCCGAGCGCGATCTCGGCGTCCGCCCGGTGCACCGTGGACTCGTGCAGCATCCGCCGCGCCCAGAACACCGAGTTCGTCTCCCCTCCCCATGACCACACCGGGACCTCTCCCCCCGCCGCCCGCAACGTCGCCACCAGGGTTTCGCCGCCCTCTGCCAGCCAGGAGGAGTACTCCGCGTCGTCCTCCGGCAGCTTCACCGGCACCTCCCGCGAGGTGACCGGCGTCCGGGTCCGCTCACGGACGATGTGCTCCGCCCACCGATGGATGATCCCAACGTGCCTGACCAGCTTCCCCAGCGTCCACCCCGGACAGGTGGGCACCTCCACCGCGAGGGCGGCCCCCTCCACGACCTTCGCGAGCCGCGCCACCTCCGCCTCGACCGCCGAACAGTACCTCTCGTGCGACCAGCCAACTCCCACAGTCATGCCCGTGAGCGTAACCCCGCACCGTCCCCACACCGAGAGGGAAACCGGCCCCGGCGGCATTACATGGTGACGCTTCGGACACCAGATCATCCGGCCCTCTCACCTGTCTCATCACCGGTGCGTCGCCCTTCGCCCAACCGGCTTACCGCGGATGACACAGCGGGCAATGCCTGACCCGCACGCTCGGCGTGGCCGGGCGCGGGCCCTCGAACGGCCAGGGCGTGCGGTGTTCGGGCGCGCACCGTCAGACAGGCAGCGCCTCCAGGTCCAAGGTCATCCGGCGGTCGCCCTCCAGGAACTCCAGCAGCGGGTGGGTCTCGCCGAGCACGACGCGGTAGGAACCGAGCGTCTCCCTCCCCGCAGCGACCGCGCCTTCGAACCATGGCCGCCGCTTCCGGACGGCGGCCCCGGCTGCGGAACGATGCGGTGCCCGACTCCGACATGTACGCCGCGACCGGCTGCTCATGGATGCCCGGACCGGCTTGGTTCGTCGTTACCGCCCCGGTTTCCGTCTCACTCCCGCCAGCAAGGCCTCATTCTTCGCAGTTGGGCGCGCCAGGGTGGGCGACTCGGTGGAAGCCCGGGCGTGACAGGACATTGACGGAGGAGTCAGGGGCGGGTAGGTTCGCTGCTAATTATAAGGAAAGCTTCTTAAGAGTTTCGTTGTAATGACGAGGTAGGAAGGTTGCCGCCATGCCGCGGTCTCCGCCGGTCCTCTTCCTGTTCGCTCTGTACCGCCGCCCGCAGTGAACGCCGGGCGAGCGGCCCGCGCGATCGTCCGCCGGGTTCCCGGCCCCGCGCGCCGCCCGCCGTACATACGTCCTCATCGACCCCCCAATTCGCATCCGCCCGATGGACGTGGAGCACAAATGAGATACAAGTTCGCCAAGGTCCTGCTCGCGACGGGGGCAATGCTCCTGCCGCTCGGGACGGCGGTCGCGTTCGGGCCGAGCGCCTCCGCCACGGTCGCGGTCGCGAGCCGCGCCGCCATGGCCGCCGCGTGGGCCCCGAACACGGCCTACACCGTGGGCACCGTGGTCAGCTACAACGGCGTCGACTACCGGTGCATCCAGAGCCACACGTCGCTGGTCGGCTGGGAGCCGCCGAACGTGCCGGCTTTGTGGACGCCGGTCACCGGCGGAGGCGGCGACACCACCGCGCCCAGCGCGCCCGCCAGTCTGCGGTCCACGGCGACCACCTCCTCCAGCGTCTCGCTGGCGTGGAACGCCTCCACCGACAACGTCGGCGTGACCGGCTACAACGTCTACCGCGGCTCGACGCTGGTCACCACCGTCACCGGAACGAGCTACACCGACTCCGGTCTTTCGGCCGGCACGGCCTACGCCTACACCGTCAAGGCGCGCGACGCCGCGGGCAACCTGTCGGGCGCGAGCAACACGCTCAACGTCACCACGGCGACCGGCGGCGGCGACACCACCCCGCCGAGCACGCCCGGCAGCCTGCGGTCCACCGGCACCACCTCCTCCAGCGTCTCCCTCGCCTGGAACGCCTCCACCGACAACGTCGGCGTCACCGGGTACAACGTGTACCGCGGCGGCACGCTGGTCACCACCGCGACCGGGACGAGCTACACCGACGCGGGTCTTTCGGCCTCCACGGCCTACACCTACACCGTCAAGGCGCGCGACGCCGCGGGCAACCTGTCGGCGGCGAGCAACCAGGTCAGCGCCACCACCCAGCCCGGCGGGGGCGGCGGCGGGAACAAGCTGCTCGGCTACTTCGCCGAGTGGGGCGTCTACCAGCGCAACTACCACGTCAAGAACATCGAGACCAGCGGGTCGGCCGCCAAGCTCACCCACATCAACTACGCCTTCGGCAACGTCACCAACGGCCAGTGCGCCATCGGCGACTCCTACGCCGACTACGACCGCGCCTACACCGCCGCCGAGAGCGTCGACGGGGTGGCCGACACCTGGGACGCGGGCGCGCTGCGCGGCAGCTTCAACCAGCTCCGCAAGCTCAAGGCCAAGCATCCCGGCCTGAAGGTGCTGTGGTCCTTCGGCGGCTGGACCTGGTCGGGCGGGTTCGGGCAGGCGGCGGCCAACCCGGCCGCGTTCGCCAACTCCTGCTACAACCTGGTCGAGGACCCGCGCTGGGCCGACGTGTTCGACGGCATCGACATCGACTGGGAGTACCCGAACGCGTGCGGCCTGAGCTGTGACGGCAGCGGCGCGGCGGCGTTCAGGAACCTGATGTCGGCGCTGCGCTCCCGCTTCGGGTCCAACTACCTGGTCACCGCCGCGATCACGGCCGACGGCACCTCCGGCGGCAAGATCGACGCGGCCGACTACGGCGGCGCCTCGCAGTACATCGACTGGTACAACGTCATGACCTATGACTACTTCGGGGCCTTCGCGGCCAACGGCCCGACCGCCCCGCACTCGCCGCTGACCTCCTACAGCGGCATCCCGACCCCCGGCTTCTACTCCGACGCGGCCATCCAGAAGCTCAAGAGCAAGGGCGTCCCGGCGAGCAAGCTGCTGCTCGGCATCGGCTTCTACGGCCGGGGCTGGACCGGGGTCACGCAGAGCGCCCCCGGCGGCAGCGCCTCCGGCGCGGCGCCCGCCACCTACGAGGCCGGCATCGAGGACTACAAGGTGCTCAAGACCCGGTGCCCGGCGACCGGCACCGTGGCCGGCACCGCCTACGCGTTCTGCGGCAACCAGTGGTGGAGCTACGACACCCCCAGCACGATCTCGGGGAAGATGAGCTACTCCAGGAACCAGGGTCTCGGCGGCTCCTTCTTCTGGGAGCTCAGCGGGGACACGACCAACGGCGAGCTGATCACGGCGATGCGGAACGGGCTGGGCTGAGCCCGGCGACAGGCCGCGAGAACCAGGACAACAACGAGACGAGACCAAAGACGACGACGAGGACGAGGACGAGTCGACCGGCGCGCCGTCACCTGGGAGCAGGTGGCGGCGCGCCGCCGCGTCCATCCGCCACTTCCCGCACACCACCGCCGCGTCGTCCGGCCACTTCCGGTCCGCGCCGCGGTGTCCGGGCGCCGTGTGCGGTCAGGCGGATGCCGTGCCGGCCAGGCGTGGGAGCTCAGCCAGGCGCACCTCGCGGTAGGCGGCCGCGAGGAGCAGGCGCTCCAGTCCGCGCAGGTAGCCTTCCATCGCCTCCGGCGGGAGGTAGGCGGTGTCGGCGGTGAGCGAGATCCCGAGGCCGGCGGGCTCGTCGGTCACGTGCAGGCAGAACCTGCAGTTCAGCCGGTCCAGCTTGACCGGCCAGGTCACCCTCGTCTCGTCGAGGGAGGCCCGGACGGCCGCCTCGTCGTGCTCGGCGGCGACGATCCGCGGCGGCTCCACCAGCCGCTGGTCGTTGAAGCAGCAGTAGGGGTGGACGGTCTCGCCGCGCTCGGCGCTCACGGCGTCGACCACCCGGCGGAGCTCCAGCGGGTCGAACCTCGTGTGCTTGTAGGCGCGCAGGGACGAGGCCCACGCCGAGCGCAGCAGGCTCTCGAAGGTCTCGTCGGTGAGGTCGAGGACGAACAGGCCGTCCTGCGCGAGCGGCGTGACCACCTCACGGTCGCGCACGTGGAAGCGGTTGTTCACCACGGGGAGCATGGCGCAGGTGCGATGCCCCGTCACCTCCCCCACCATCGCGGCGGCGCCGGCGAGGAGCACCGTCGTCTGGCTCACCCGGTACCGACCGGAGATCACCTGCACGGCGGTGCCCATGGCCGGGGACGTCATCGCCGCCCGCCAGAACCGGGGCCGCCGGGGCGGGCCGGCCGGGGCGCCGAACATCGAGGGCGTGATGCGGCGGTACTCCCGCTCCCAGAAGGCCAGCGCCGAGGAGGAGACGCGCAGGCCGGCGGGCGACAACTGCTCGCGGGCCAGATCCAGCGGCTGACGCGGCGGCGGCCCGGGGAGGGCGCCCCGGCGCAGCAGCAGCCGCAGGTCGCGCACGGCGACGTCGGCGCCGTGCCCGTCCGCGGCCAGATGGCAGAACACGATCACGACGGACCGGACGTCGCCGTCACACGTCACCAGGCCGATGCGCACGGGCCACTCGGCGCAGTAGTCGAAGACGGGCGCGGCCAGACGCTCCAGCATGTCCTGCGCCGTGCGCCTGAGGTCCGCGGCCGGACACTCCACGACCTCGACCTCCAGGGCCCCCGAGCGCTCCACCGCCTGGTGGACGTCACCGTCGGCCTCACGCAGGCGCGTGCGGAGGGACTCGTGCCGGGCGACCAGCGCCGCGAGCGCCTCCAGCACCACCCGCGGCGGGTGCGGTGCGATCGTGACGACGCGGCCGAAGTTGAAGTAGTGGTCGCTCGGCATGGTCCGGCACATCGCCAGCCATATCGACCGCTGCCCCCAGGCGAGCGGCGCCGTCCCGGACCGCTCCCCGCGGAACTCCAGCCGCGTCCTCATCGGCCGCTCACCGGTGGACGGCCGAGGCGTCGAGGATGTGGGCCACCAAAGAGTCCAGGCCGTCGAGGAAGCTCACGTCGCGGCCCAGCTCGACCTCCACTCCGAACTCCTCCTCGATCGCGTCGATCAGGCGCAGGGTGGTCAGCGACGTCACCCCCGCCGCGGTGAACGAGACGCCCGGCCGCAGCACCTCCTCGGCGGCGATATCGCCGTCCGAGGCCGTCACCACCATGTCGGCGACGCGCCTGCGCACCGTCGCGGCGTCCAGGGCCGCCGGCGTGTCATCAGAGTCGGTCATGTCATCTCCTGTCCGGACGATCTGATCGCGTGTACCACGCCGCCGATGGTAGGGGTGTCGAAGAAGACGTCCAGGTCGACGTCCACCCCGAGGTGCTTGCGGATGCGGCTCGCGATCTGGGTGACGGTCAGCGAGTGGCCACCGAGCTCGAACAGGTCCTCGTCGGGCCGTATGCCGTCGAACCGCAGCACCTCCTCCCAGATGCGGGTGACCTCGGCCACCAAGGGATCGGTCTCGGCCGGCGGCGGGGACTGCGGGGCGGTACGCGACGGCGGATCGGGCAGGGCGGCACGGTCGAGCTTGCGCGCCGGAGTCAGCGGCAGGCGCTCCAGCTCGACGAAGACGCCCGGCACCATGACCCCCGGCAGCACCCGTGCCAGGTGCTCGCGCAACCGGGCGCTCATCTCCGGGCCAGACGCCGTCTCCGGGTCAGAAGGCGCCGACGGAACCGACGCGTCTGACGGAGCCGGCGGAGCCGACCGGTCCGACGCGTCAGATGCGTCGGACGCGTCCGACGCATCTGATAGGGCCGACGCGTTGGACGGGGCCGACGGGGCCGACGGGGCCGTCTTCGGGACGACGTAGGCGACCAGGCGCTGTTCGTCCTCCCGGAGGACCACGGCGGCCTCGGCGACGAGCGGGTGCTCCAGCAGCCTGGCCTCGATCTCGCCCAGCTCGACGCGGTGACCGCGGATCTTGACCTGGAAGTCGGCCCTGCCCAGGAACTCGATCAGCCCGTCCGGCCGTCTCCTGCCGAGGTCGCCCGTGCGGTACAACCGCGCTCCCGGCGGGCCGTGAGGGTCCTGCGGGAAGCGTGCGGCCGTCAGCTCGGGACGGTCCCGGTACCCGCGGGCGACCCCGTCCCCGCCGATGCAGATCTCGCCCGGGACCCCGACGGGAACCTGCGCCAGGCGCTCGTCCAGCAGGCGGATCGTGGTGTTGGCGAGCGGGCCGCCGATGGTGACCTCGGCCGGAGCCTGCGGGATCTCCGCGATGGACGACCACACCGTGGTCTCCGTCGGGCCGTAGACGTTGACCAGACGGCCCACCCGGTCGCGCAGCTCCCGTGCCAGCGGCAACGGCAGCGGCTCGCCCCCGCTCAGCGCGACCAGGCCCGGCGCGTCGAACCCCGCGTCCAGCAGCAGCCGCCAGCTCGACGGCGTCGCCTGCGCGTGGGTGACGGACTCGGCCTCGATCAGCCGTCGCAGCGCGGCGCCGTCCCTGGTGCTCGCCTCGGGCACGACGACGACCCGGCTCCCCGTGATCAGCGGGAGCAGCAGTTCCAGCGCCGAGATGTCGAACGCCAGGGTCGTCAGCCCCAGCCACACGTCCCCGTCACCTGCTCCGAGCTCGTCGCGCATGGTGAGCAGGAGGTTGGTCAGCGAGCGGTGTTCCACCTCGACGCCCTTGGGCCGGCCGGTGGACCCGGAGGTGTAGATGACGTACGCGAGGTCGCCGGAGGCCGGGGACGCCAGGTTCACGGGGCCGGCCGCGCCGGGCCAGGAGGCCAGCTCCCCGAGCTCCAGCACCGGCACCGGCATGGGCGCGTCGGCGTCACCGAGCGGCTGGGGAGGATCGCCGGCCGAGGTCTCGGACGGGTCCGATGTGATCGACGTGTACCGCCCGTTCGGCGCGTCCTCCCCGCTCGGCGTGTCCTGGGTGTCCTGCTCGTTCGGCGGGCCGATGATGCCGGACAGATCCGGGGCGCCGGTGACGCAGGGCGGGCCGCCGAGCCGCTCCGGGGCCAGGACCAGGGAGACCCGCGCGTCCCTCAGGACGAAGGCGAGCCGCTCGGCGGGGTAGGCCGGGTCCAGCGGTAGATAGGCGGCGCCCGCCTTCAAGACGGCCAGCACGCCGGCGACCATCTCCGGCGATCGCTCCAGGTGGAGGGCGACGACCTTGCCCGGGCCCATACCGCGTTCCCGCAGCGCTCCCGCCAGCCGGCCGGCGGCCGCGTCCAGCTCGGCGTAGGTCACCTCACGGTCGCCGGACACGACCGCCACGGCGTCCGGGGCCGCCCGGGCGCGCCGCTCGAACAGCTCGGTCACGGTGAGGTCGGGGAAGGCCCTGCGAGTGGCGTTCCACCCCTCTATGGCCTCCCGTTCCTGCGGGGTCAGCACTGGGAGGTCGCCCACGCGCAGGTCGGGCCGGTCCGCGAGGCTCTCGATCACGGTGCGCAGATGCCCGGCCAGCGCCTGGACCGTGCGCGGAGCGACGGCGTCCGGGCTGAACTGCAGGCCGAGGGTGAGCCCGGCGGAGGAGCCGACCGCCTGGATGTGCAGGGTGTTGCGGGCCGCCCCGCTGAACACCGTCCAGTCGACGGTGACGTCGAGCCCGGGAAAGACCGGGTCGGGGTCGCGTTCGCGGTAGCTGAGGGAGACGGGCGCGAGCGCGGCGCGCGGCGCGATGCCGCCGACGGCCTGGGTGAGCGGCACGCGGCGGAACCGGTACACCTGCCGCAGTTCATCGCGGACGGCGCCGGCGAACTCGGCGAAGGTCACGTCGAGCGCGGGACGGGTCACGACCGGCAGTTCGTTGACGAACAGTCCGACCAGGTCGCGGGTGCCGGCCGTCCGGGTGGACATGTCGACCGCGACGACGACCTGCTCGTTGCCGTAGCGGCGCAGCAGGGCGTGCAGGGCGGCGAGCAGGAACTCGAAGTCGGTCACGCCGAGCGCCGTGGCGGCGCGGGCGATGTCGTCGAGCACGACCTCGATCGTCTCGCCGGGTTCGGCCGCCCGCACGGCCCGGGCCGGGCCGGGCAGGATCGGCTCGCGGGGGTCGCTCCACCGGGACCGCCAGAACGCGGCGGCCTCGTCCCGGCTCGCGGCGACCTGCTCGCGCTCCTCCTCCACATACCGGGCGTAGGAGCCGGTGAGGACGGGCAGGCCGGCCGGGGCGCCGGTGACGCGCTCCCGGTAACAGGCGGCGAGGTCCCGTACCAGGACGTCCTTGGACATCCCATCGAAGACCAGGTGGTGCGCGGTGAAGACGAGCACGTGGCGCACGGGGCTCAGCGTGAGGACGGCGAAGTCCGCCAGCGGGCCCCGGTCCAGGTCGAAGGCCCGCTCGACGTGCGCCCGCACGGCGGCGTCCGCGTCCCCTCCGGCCTGGGCGGACAGGTCATGGAGCTCGACGGACGGCGGGACGTCCGCGAGGACCAGGCGGACCTCGCCGTCCCGTTCGACCGGCACGGTCGCGAGCACCGGGTGCCGGGCGAGGACCGCCTGGCACGCCCCGCGCATCGCCTCGACATCCAGGCCGCCTTCGAACGTGACGACCAGCGGCATGCGGTAGGCGTCCCCGGCCGCGCCGGTCCGCTCGGTGATCCAGATGCCGTGCTGGGCGAACGAGGCGGGCGGATGGGTGTCAAGAGGAGTGCGCGGCATGGTCGCCTTCCGGGGTAGCGAGGAGCGTCCGCAGTTCGCGTTTGAGGACCTTTCCCGCGGCGTTCTTGGGCAGGGAGGGGAGGACCAGCCATCGGGCCGGCAGTTCGTGACCGGCGAGCCGGTCGGCGAGGAAGGCCCGCAACCCGGCGGTGGACACCCCGGTCCCCTGGACCACCCCCGCCGCCTGGACCACCGCGGAGTCCCGGACATCCCCGGCGCCCGATTCGCCCGTCAGATCCGCAGTGGCCGCGGCGTCCGAGGCGGCCTGGGAGTCCTGGACGGTCGCGGGGGGCGAGGCCGGCTCGGCGCGTGGGACGACGGCGGCCGCGACGGCGGAGCCCATGACGGGATGCGGTACGCCGAACACGGCCGCCTCGGCGACGGCCGGATGCTCGTGGAGCGCCGCCTCGATGCGCAGGGTCGAGATCTTGAACGCGCCCGACTTGATGATGTCGCTCTCGCGGTCGAGCAGGTACAGGTAGCCGTCCTGGTCGAGATGGCCGATGTCGCCCATGCGCACCCACCCGTCGCGGAACACCCTCCCGGCGGCGTCGCCGTCCCGGTCGTAACTGCGGGGATCGGTCGGCGAGCGCAGCCAGACCTCACCGGGCGTCCCCGGCGGGACGGGGCCCTCGCCGTCGGAGATCATGAGGGTCCCGCCAGAGGCGGGACGGCCCACCGAGTCCGGCCGCGCGGGGTCGAAGACCATGGTCGTCTGGGCCGGGGCGGCCTCGGTGGAGGTGTAGTAGTTGACGATGGTCGCCCGGGGAAAGGCCGCCGTGAGCGCCGTGGCGACGGACGGCGCCAGGGCCGCCGCGGTGGACCCGAGCAGCAGCACGCTCGACATGTCGTACTTATCTGTCACGCCGGAGTTGAGCAGCTCGATCGCCATGGAAGGCACGAGGAAGACGGTCCCGACCCGGTAGGTCTCGATGAGCCGGGCGAACCGGGCGGCCGTGAAACGCGGCAGGGTCAACGCGCCCGGACGGGCGTCCAGCGCGTTGATCAGCATCGTCTGCCCCGCGTTCGTGCCGATCGGAAAGGCGTGCAGGAAGTGCCGAGAGTGGGCGAGCGGGCGGCGGCGCGGGTCGCGCGAGCAGCCGAAGGTCAGGTTGGCGTGACTCGCCACGACCGCTTTCGGCTCCCCCGTCGTGCCGGAGGTGTAGAGGATCTGCGCGGCGTCCCCCGGCCGGACCGACACCTCGTCCAGGCCGCGGACACCGGCGCTAACACCAGCGCGGAGACCGGCGCGGCCGTCCGCACCAGAGCCGTCCTGCGCACCCGAGTCGCCGTCCGTGCCTGAGCCTCCGTCGGCACCCGACTCGCCCTTCGCGCCGGAGCCGCCGTTCACGCCCACGTTGCCGCCCGCGCGGGAGGTGCCGTCCGCGCCGGGGCTGAGGTCGGAAAGGGTCACCGTCCACAGGTCCGCCTGTGGCGGAGTCCGTCCCGCGCCGTGGACGACGGCCGCCGCCGAGCTGTGCGCGAGCAGCCGGTGCAGCTCGCCGGGCGGCAGGGCGGCCGCCAACGGCACCGCGACACCCCCGGCCTTCTGCGCGGCGCAGTAGGCGATGGCGTAGTCGATCCACTCGTTCTCGCCGAAGACGAGGCCGACCCGGTCTCCCTGCCGCAGCCCGCGGCGCAGCAGGCCCAGCGCCGCCTCGTCCGAGCGGCGGTCCCACTCCGCGAAGGTGAGCGAACCGACGTCGTGGACGGTCAGCGCGACGCCCGCGGGTTCGGCCGCGGCGCGGGCGGCCAGCAGCCCCGGCACGGTCGAGATGACGGGGAGGACAGGCGCGGTCCTCGCACGCCCGGCACGCCCGGCACGCCCGGCGCGCTTACCGGGCTTCGCGGGGGTCGGCGTCGGAGGCGCGTGCGTGGCGGGGCCTGCCGGGTCTGCCGGCGTGGGAGGTTCGGCGGGTCGGTGCCGGCCGTGGACCGGACCTAGGGCGTCCGAATCCGGTCGCAGAGCGGCGGAATCCGGTCGCGGGGCGTCCGAATCCGGTTGTGCGGCACGCACAATGCACCTCCGAGTAATGCGCGCGTGCGAAATTGCGGCGTCACCCGGGCCGGCGCGGACCTCAATCGGAGAACGACCGTCTTCCCCTGTGGTGGAGCATGTGATTCATGAATTCCCGAGCGCCCGGCCCCTGATGAAGCAGGCGTTCACTCCCCGTTTCGCCGCCTTTTCGGCTGGCGGACAGCCCCCCTTGGGAGCGCTCCCATATTGCGCTGTGGCCGCAGCCGTGTCAAGGGTCCGCGAGCGCGAAGTCCTTGGTTCCAGGGGTTCACGAGGCGATACGACCACGGTCACGGACGTCGGGCGGCGGACGCGAACGACCGACGGGGACGGCGATCGGCGACGGCGACGGAGCGCACAGGGACGGCGACCGTTCGAGAGGATCGGGCGAGTATTGACAATTTCCATTTCGCGTTCATAGCGTACCGCTCATTGTTCGATACCGCGTAAGTGCGTTTTCTCGCGCACAATGCCTCCGAGGCGACATATCCGCTGCACCGCGCCGCCTCCCACCGATGAGGAAACCGGACCGCTGAAAGACGAGCTCACCGTGGCCTCACCATCGAAGCCCGCCGACTCCGGCGATGGCGCCTCTCTGTCATCGCGGCACCGGTCCCTGCTCGCGCGCCGGCTCGCCTACCGGCCGCCGCTCGCCGAGGAAGCGTCTGAGCCCGAAGACGCCCCCGCCCGGCCCGCGACCGACGACGGCCGGTCCGCGCCGAACGGCGCCGGGCCGGCGCGAGACGACGGCCGGCCGGCGCCGGACGACGGCCCGCGGGTGGTGGACGAGGCGCCGTTGTCCGCGGGGCAGGAACGGCTGTGGTTCCTCCAGCGGTTCGACCCCGCCGACGCGTCCTTCAACATCTTCGTCACCGAGCGCCTGCGCGGTGCCCTCGACATCGATGCCCTCGGCCGGGCCCTGGAGGAGATCGTCTCCCGCCACGGGACCCTCCGCACCCGCTTCCGCGGCGAGGAGCGCCCCGTCCAGCAGGTTCTGGCACCGGCGCCGGTTCCCGTCGAGCACCTGGACCTGTCGGCGCTCCCCGGCGACGACCGGGAGAGGCGGGCGCTCGACCTGGTGGCCGAGCGGACCAACCGGCCGTTCGACCTCGCCCAGGCGCCGCCGCTGCGGGTCTCGCTGCTTCGCCTGTCCGCCGAGGAGCACGTGCTGTGCCTCGTCGTGCACCACATCGTCGCCGACGGCTGGTCGCTGAACGTGCTGTACCGCGAGCTGTCCACGCTGTACACGGCGTTCCGCCGGGGTGAGCCCTCGCCGCTGCCGCCGCTTCCCCGGCAGTACGCCGAGTATGTGCGCGCCGTCCAGGACGACGACGGGGCGGGCGACCTGGCGTACTGGAAGGAGCGGCTGGCCGGCGTTCCGCCCCTCGAACCGCCCGCCGACCGGCCCCGGCCGGCCGAGCGGACCACCCGCGGCGCCGTCCATGTGACACGCGTCCCCCTGGAGGTCGCCGAGGCCGTCGAGCAGGTCGCCCGCAAGCATCGGTGCACGCCGTTCATGACGCTGCTCGCGGCCTACCAGGTGCTGCTGTCCCGCCACACCGGGCAGACCGGCTTCGCCGTCGGCTCCTCGGTGGCCGGGCGCGGCGAGACCGACCTGGAGCCCGCCATCGGGTTCTTCTCCAGCACCCTGGTCCTGCGCGCCGACCTCGACGGAGACCCGTCCTTCTCCGACCTGCTCCGCCGGGTGCGCAAGGACACGCTCGGCGCCCTCACCCACCAGGCCGTGCCGTTCGAGCGGCTGCTGCTGGAACTGCGGGTCCCGCGCGACCTCGGCCGCACCCCGCTGTTCCAGACGATGTTCATCCAGCAGAACCAGGCCGACGCCGAGCACGGACGGCTCAGCCTGCCCGATCTGCGGGTCGAGTCCTTTCCCCCGGGCTTCCGGTACACCAAGACGGACCTGTCGCTGGACCTCACCCGTGACGCCGATGGGCTGTTCCTCGCCTTCACCTACAACACCGACCTGTTCGACGCCGCGACCATCGCCGGGCTGGCCCGCCGCTACGAGACGGTGCTGAGGTCGGTCGCCGCGGATCCGGCCGAGCGGGTGTCGCGGCTCGCGGTCATGCCCGCCGACGAGTACGAGCGGGTCCTTCGGACCTGGAACGCCACGGCCACCCCGGTGCCCGGCGCCACCGTGCCCGAACTGTTCGCCGGCCAGGCCCGCGACACCCCGCACGCCGTCGCGGTGAGCGACGCCACGCGGGCTCTGACCTACGCCGTGCTGGCCGCCCGTTCCGACCGGCTCGCCGAGCGCCTGCGCGCCGCCGGGGCGGCCCGGGGATCGCTCGTCGGCGTGCACCTCGACCGGTCGGCCGAGATGGTCGTCGCCCTGCTCGCCGTGATGAAGGCGGGCGCCGCCTACGTCCCGCTGGACCCGGCCTTTCCTCCGGCCCGCGTGGCCTACGTGCTGGCCGACTGCGGGGCGACGGTGGTGGTCACCGGCGAGGAGCTCGAGGAGCGGCTGCCCCGCGGCGGGTTCACCTCCGTCCTGGTCCGGGCGGGTGGCGACGACGAATGGACCGGCGACGGCGGCGGGCGGGCCGGCGACGGATGGGTCGGCGACGGCGGGCGCGAGGGCCGGGTGGACGCGGGCCATGACGTCCCCGGCCCCGACGACCTGGCCTATGTCATGTACACCTCCGGGTCGACGGGGTCGCCCAAGGGGGTCGCGGTGCCCCACCGCGCGCTGACGAACTTCCTGTGGGGAATGCGCTCGCTGCTGGACGCGCGTCCGGGCCAGGTGTGGAGCGCGGCGACGTCGATGGCGTTCGACATCTCGGCGCTGGAGCTCTACCTGCCGCTGGTCACCGGCGGCCGGGTGGCCGTGGTCGAGGGAGCCGCCGGCATCGGCGGCCTGACGGGCGAGGGCCCGCCCGGTGCCTCTCCCGCGCATCCCGCACGGGTGACGCACGTCCAGGCGACGCCGTCGGGCTGGCGCCTGGTGCTCGCGGGCGGCGACTTCGACGGCGCGGCGGTGACCGCCCTCACCGGAGGCGAACTGCTGCCGGGCCCGCTGGCCGAGGAGCTGCGATCGAAGGTCGCGCGGCTGGTCAACGTGTACGGCCCGACCGAGACGACGATCTGGTCGACCGCCTGGGACGTGCCGCCGTCCCCCGGCGAGGTAGGCATCGGACGGCCCATCGCCAACACCACCGTGTACGTCGTCGACGCGGCCATGAACCTCGTGCCTCCCGGCGTGCCCGGCGAGCTGCTGATCGGCGGGGCGGGGCTCGCCCACGGGTACCTCGGCAAGTCGTCGCTGACGGCGGAGCGCTTCGTGCCCGACCCGTTCGGGCCCCCCGGCGCCAGGCTCTACCGCACCGGAGACCGGGTGCGGTGGCGCGCGGACGGGACGCTGGTGTTCCTCGGCAGGTTCGACGACCAGATGAAGGTGCGCGGGCACCGGGTCGAGCCGGCCGAGGTCGAGGCCTGCCTGCTGCGCCACCCGCGGATCGGGCAGGCCGCGGTCACCGTGCGCGACGACACACTCGTGGCCTACCTCGTCGCCACCCCGGCCGGACCCGGCGACGCCCATCCCGAGGACGCCGGGGCAGAGCGGCCGCGAGCCGGAGAACCGCAGGCCGAGGAGGCGCGGCGCGAGCAGGTGCCCCGCGAGCAGGTGTCGTGCGAGGAGGTGCGGGAGCACTGCGCGCGGACGCTTCCGGCGGCCATGGTGCCGAACCTGGTGGTGTGGCTGGACGCGCTGCCGCTGACCCCCAACGGCAAGGTCGACCGGTCGGCGCTGCCCGAGGCCCGTCCGGCGGCGGCGCGGACGCCCGGCCGCGCGCTCGCGGACGATCCGATCAGCCGTGCGGTCCACGACATCTGGTGCGACGTGCTGCGCCTGGACGGCGCGGGCCCGGACGAGAACCTGTTCGACCTGGGCGGCCACTCGCTGACGATCACCCGGCTGGCGGCACGCGTCCGCCGGCGGCTCGACGTGGACCTGCCGCTGCGGGTCTTCTACGACACACCGACGATCGCCGGCGTGGTGGCGGCGATCAGCTCCCGGGGGACCTAGATGACCGACGCGCGGCGGGCGGCTCCGCTCACCTTCGGGCAGGAGCGGCTGTGGTTCCTGAACCGCCTGGACCCCGGCGACGCCTCCTACAACATGTTCCTCGCCCTGCGCCTGCGCGGCCCCCTGGACGTCGCCTCGCTGTCCAGGGCCTTCGACGAGCTGGCGCGCAGGCACGAGCCCCTGAGGACCCGCTTCCCCGTGACGGAGACGGGGCCCGTCCAGAGCGTCCACCCGCCGTCGCCGGTCCTTGAGACGGTCGAGGCCGGACCGGGGGAAGGACGTCTCGCCGCGCTCGTGGCCGAGCGGACGAACGCGCCCTTCGACCTGACCGTGGACGCGCCTCTGCGGGCCGGCCTGCTTCGCGTCTCCCCCGAGGACCACGTGCTGAGTGTGGTCCTGCACCACATCGCCGGGGACGGCTGGTCTCTCGACGTGCTGATGTCCGAGCTGGCCGTGCTCTACAACGCGTTCCTGCGGGGCGAGCCCGCGGCGCTGCCGCCGTTGCCGCTCACCTACGCCGACCACGCTCGCGCGGAGCGGAACGCCGGAGTGTCGCCGGACCTTCTGACGTACTGGCGTGACCGGCTGGCGGACGCGCCCGTCCTCGATCTGCCTCTGGACCGGCCCCGCCCGGACTCGCGCTCGTCCGCCGGGGGCTTCGTCGTCCGCCGCGCCGCGCCCGGACTGCTCGACCGGCTGGCCGCGCTGGCGCGCGAGGAGCGGTGCACGCTGTTCATGGTGCTGCTCGCCGCCTACCAGGTGCTGCTGTGCCGGCACAGCGGGCAGTCCGACGTGTGCGTGGGCTCGCCCGTCGCCGGGCGCGACCGGGTCGAGCTGGAGCCGCTGGTGGGCTACTTCAGCGACACGCTCGTGCTGCGCGGCGACCTTTCCGGCGATCCCACGTTCCGCGAGGTGCTGGCACGGACCCGTGAGAGCGTTCTGGCCGCCTACGAGCACCGTCCGGTGCCCCTGGAACAGCTCGCGGCGGGCGCGCGGAACGGCCGGGAGCCCGGCATGACGCTGTTCCAGACGCTGTTCACGTTGCAGAGCGCCGGTGACCCGGTCGCCGCCGCCGGCGCGCTCACCGGCGTCGAGGTGGAGGCGGTGGACCCGGGGTTCCGGCAGGCGAAGTTCGACCTCCTGCTCGACCAGCTCGGGGACGTCTCGGTGTTCGGTCACAACGCCCAGGTGCTGGACACCGAGACCGTGGAACTGCTCGCCGACCGCTGGATGGTGCTGCTGGAGCGGATCGCCGACGCCCCGGGGGAGCCGGTCATGCGGCTGCCGCTGCTGGCTCCCGGAGAGCGGGAACGGCTGCTCGCCTGGTCCGACGGCGGCCCCGCCGAACGGTGCCGCGACGACGATCCGGCAGAGCCCTGGTCCGACGACGGCTCTGTGGGACCGTGTGCCTACAACGACGTCCCTGTGGAGTCGGGTGTCGACGATCGCCCCAAGGGACCGGACTCTCACGTTCGCCATGGGGAACCAGGTGACCATGACGGTCCTGGGGGACCGCCCGCCACCGGCGGCTCGGTCGAGCCGTGCGGAGGCGTGCTCGCGGCCGTGGCTCGCGCCGCCCGCCTGAGGCCGCGAGCGGCGGCCCTTGTGTGCGGCGCCACCGTGGTCTCCTACGGCGAACTGGTGGGACGGGCGAACGCGCTGGCGGCGCGACTGCGCGAGGCCGGCGTGCGGCCCGGAGACCTCGTCGGGGTGAGCATGCCCCGTTCCGTGGAGGCGATCGTCGCGCTCGTGGCGGTGTGGACGGCCGGGGCGGCGTACGTGCCGCTGGACCCGGCCTACCCGGGGGAGCGGCTTGAGCTGATGGCGTCCGGCGCGGTGGTGCGCCATGTGGTCACCCCGGACGGAGTGACCACGCGCGAAGCTCCCGTGCCCCCGCCCCCGCACCGGCACGCCGTCCCCGGCGGGCACGGCGCTCCGAACCCCGGCGAGCACACCGCTCCGGACCCCGGCGGGAACGGCGCTCCGCACGGGCACACCGCTCCGGAGTCTGCGGGCACGGCGTACGTGCTCTACACCTCCGGGTCGACCGGCGCCCCGAAGGCGGTGGCCGTCGGGCATCGCGCGCTGGACGTCCGGGTCGGGTGGATGACCAGGGCGTACGAACTCGGCCCCGGCGACCGGGTGGTGCAGTTCTCCTCGCTCGGCTTCGACACCCACGCGGAGGAGGTGTGGCCGGCGCTCGCGACCGGTGCGACGCTCGTCCTGCTGCCCGACGGCCCCGAGTCGCTGCCCGACGTGCTGGCGCGCGACCCGGAGATCAGCGTGCTGGACCTGCCCACGTCGTACTGGCACCGGCTCGTCGAGGTGCTGGAGGAGATCCGCTGGCCGTCGCGGCTGCGGCTGGTGATCCTCGGCGGCGAGCAGGTGGCGGCGCCCGCCGCCGGCGCGTGGCTGTCGCGGTTCGGGGACGCCGTCCGGCTGGTCAACACCTACGGGCCGACCGAGGCGACGATCATCGCGACCTGGGCCGAACTGCGGGACGGCGACCACCGCCCGCCGATCGGACGGCCCCTCAGCGGCACCCGGGTCCACGTCGTGGCCGACGATCTCTCCCTGGTCCCCACAGGGGTGCCCGGGGAGCTGTGCGTCGGTGGCGACGGCCTGGCCGACGGGTACCTCGGGCTCCCGGAGCTGACGCGGGCCCGGTTCGTCCCCGATCCGTACGGGCCGCCGGGCGCCCGGCTGTACCGCACCGGTGACCGGGCGCGGTGGCGGCGCGACGGGACTCTTGAGTTCCTCGGCCGCCTGGACGACCAGGTGAAGGTCCGCGGGCACCGGGTGGAGCCGGGCGAGGTCGAGGCGCGGCTGCTCCTGCATCCGGGCGTCTCGCAGGCGGCCGTGGTCGCCAGGGACGACACCCTGGTCGCCTACGTCGTCGGCTCCGCCGCGCCCGACGAGGTGCGCGCCCACGCGGCGCGGGCCCTCCCCGGCCACCTGGTGCCGGGCGTGGTCGTCCCGCTTGACCGGCTGCCGCTGACGCCGGGCGGGAAGGTCGACGCGCGGGCGCTGCCCGCGCCGCGCTTCCAGCGGGACCCGGCCGTCGCGTTCGTCCCGCCGCGGACCGACGCGGAGCATCTCGTCACCGCCATCTGGGCGGAGGTCCTCGGCCTGGACGAGGTCGGCGCCGTGGACGACTTCTTCGCCATCGGCGGCCACTCGCTGCACGCCGTCCGGGTGATGTCGAGGATCCGGTCGATCGCCGAGCTCGACGTCCCGATCAAGGAACTGTTCGCCCACCCCACGGCCGCCGCGCTGGCGGCCGTGCTCGAGGAGCTCCTGATCGCGGAGATCAGCGGGCTGAGCGACGAGGAGACCGAGCGGCTGCTGTCCGCCGCCCAGGACACCCCGGCGGAGCCCCGGCCATGACGGGCCGACCCGACGTGCCGACCCCGACATGCCGACCTTTGACACCCCGTCCGGCGACATCCCGTCCGGCGATACTCCGTCCGGCGACATCCCGTCCGGCATCTCCGGGCGCACCCGCGAAGCGAAGGGAGGGCGGGGCCGGCTCCCCCTCGGCGCGAGCCGGGGACCGCGCCCCGGACATCCGATGGCCGAGCCTGTGACAGGAGTCCAGAGAGAGCAGAGTCCCCCCGGCGTTCCAGAAGGGACCGCGGTTCAGCTGGGCGGGACGCCCCCCGCCCCGCTCAGCGCGGCCAAGCAGGCGCTGCTCGCCCAGCGGTTGCGGCGGCGTCCGGGGTCGCAGGCCCGTGACCTCATCCCGGCCCGGCCCGCCGGTGCCGCCCCTCCGCTCTCGTACGCGCAGGAGCGGCTGTGGTTCATGGACCAGCTCGTGCCGGAGGCCGCCGCGTACACGATCGTCCTCACGCTGCGGCTGGGCGGCGCGGTCGACGCCGAGGCGCTCTCGGCGGCGGTCCGCCAGGTCGCCGACCGGCACGAGGCGCTGAGGACCCGCTTCCCCGCCGGGGACGACGGCCGCCCGGCCGCCGTGGTCGAGGAGTCCGCCGGCGTGCGGCTCGCCCGCGCGGAGGCCGGTTCCGAGCAGGAGGCGCGGCTGATGGTCCAGGAACTGGCCGCCCGGCCGTTCGACCTGGCCACCGGTCCCCTGTTACGGGCCCTGCTGATCCGGCTGGACGCCGATGACCACGTCCTGGCGCTGGCCGTGCACCACATCGCCTGCGACGGCTGGTCCTGCGACCTGCTGACCTCGGAGATCCTCGCCCGCTACGAGGCCCGCCCCCACGGCGACCCCGCCCCCGCCCGGCCCGTTCCCACCGGACCCGCGCCGGCCGGACCGGAAGTGGTGCGTGCTACTCCCGCCGAGCACTCCCCCATCGGGCTCTCCCCCGTGGCACCCGCGCCCGGCGAGCCCGCAGCCGGTGAGCCCGCGCCCGGCGAACCGGCTCCCGTCGGACGTCCGTCGCTCGACTACGGCGACTTCGCGGTGTGGCAGCGGCGGAGCCAGGCGGGGGACGGCGACCTGGCCTACTGGCGGGAGCGGCTGGCCGGGCTCCCGCCCCTCGATCTGGTCACCGACCATCCCCGCCCGCACCGGCAGACCTTCACCGGGGCGTCGCACGGTTTCCGGCTCGCCGCCGAGGAGGCGGCGGCGCTGCGCGACCTGGCCTCCCGCCACGGCGCGACACTGCACATGGTGGTGCTGTCGGCCTGGCAGGCGCTGCTCGGGCGGTACGCCCGGCAGGACGACTTCGCGGTGGGCTCCCCGGTGGCCGGGAGGTCCAGGCCCGAACTGGAGGGCATGGTCGGCTGCTTCGTCAACATGCTGACCATGCGGGCGGACCTGTCGGGCGATCCGGCGTTCACCGAGTTGCTGGCGCGCACCAGGGAGTCCGCCCTGGACGCCTACGCCCACCAGGACCTGCCGTTCGAGCGGCTGGTGCAGGAGCTGAACCTGCCGCGCGACGTGTCACGGCCGCCGCTGTTCCAGACCATCTTCGCCATGCAGAACTACGGCGGCCAGGCACGTCCGGCCGGCGGACCGACCGGCGGACCGACCGAGGGGCCGGCCGTCGCGCCCTTCCCTGTGGAGGCGATCTCGACCCGGTACGACCTGGAGCTGTACGCGGGCGAGGACGCCGGCGGCCTCGGCCTGCTGCTGACCTACAACACCGGCCTGTTCGGGCCGGACACCGTCGCCAGGATGGCCGCGCATCTGACCATGTTCCTGCGTGCGGTGGCCGTCCGCCCCGGCGCGCGCCTGTCGGAGATCGGCGTCCTCGGCGAGGACGAGCGCGCCCAGGTGACCGCCGGCTTCAACGCCACCGATGCTCCCTTCCCCGCCGGCGCGACCCTGCACGGGCTGGTCGAGGAGCAGATCGCCCGGACGCCGGACCGCATCGCCGTCACCTTCGAGGGCGCCTCGCTGACCTACGCCGAGCTCGGCGCGTGGGCGGACCGGATCGCCCGGCGGCTGCGCTCGCTCGGGGCGGGGCCGGGGACGCCGGTGGCGGTGTGCGCCGAACGCTCCCTCGAGCTGGTCGCGGGGCTGCTCGGCGTGCTGAAGTCGGGCGCCGCCTACGTCCCGCTGGACCCGGACTACCCGGCCGACCGGCTGGCGTTCATGCTCGCCGACTCGGGCGCGCGGATCGTCCTCACCCAGCGGCGCCTTCGCGGGACGCTCCCCGAGGCGCCGGGCGGCGCCCGCGCGCTGCCGCTCGACGACCCCGCGGAATGGCTCCCCGGCGATGACACCGATCCCGCGCCCGCCGGCGACGTCACCGGAACACCCTGCGGGGACCCCGGGGACCCCGGGGACTGCGCGTACATGATCTACACCTCGGGTTCCACCGGGCGTCCGAAGGGAGTGCCCAACGCGCACCGGGGCATCGTCAACCGGCTCGACTGGATGCGGAAGCGGTTCGTGCTCGGCGAGGGCGACACCGTCCTGCAGAAGACGCCCGCGAGCTTCGATGTGTCGGTGTGGGAGTTCTTCTGGCCGCTGCTCGCCGGGGCGCGTCTGGTGCTGGCACGGCCGGGCGGCCACAAGGACGCCGCCTACCTGGCGGAGCTGATCCGCGCGGAGCGCGTGACCACCCTGCACTTCGTCCCCTCGATGCTCGCCGTGTTCCTCGCCGAGGACGCCGCGCGGGCCTGCACGTCGCTGCGGACGATCATCTGCAGCGGCGAGGAGCTCCCGCCGGACCTGGCGCTCAGGTGCCGGGCGGCGCTGCCCGCCGAGCTGCACAATCTCTACGGTCCCACCGAGGCCGCCGTCGACGTGTCGGCGTGGGCCTGCGAGCCGGGGGCGCTGTCCGGCCTGGCCCGCGTCCCGATCGGCGCGCCGATCCAGAACATCCGGCTGTACGTGCTGGACGCCGGGATGGAGCCGGTGCCGATCGGGGTGCCCGGTGAGCTGCACATCGGCGGGGTGGGGGTCGCGCTCGGCTACCACGACCGGCCGTCGCTGACGGCGGAGCGCTTCGTCCCCGACCCGTTCGGGTCACCGGGCGCGCGGCTCTACCGGACGGGCGACCTGGCCCGCTGGCGCCCGGACGGGACGATCGACTTCCTCGGCCGGTTGGACGCCCAGGTCAAGGTGCGCGGCCTGCGCATCGAGCCCGGCGAGATCGAGGCGGTGCTGCGCGAGCAGCCGGGGGTGAGCGACGCCGCCGTCGTCGTGCGCGAGGACCGGCCCGGCGACAAGCGCATCGTCGCCTACCTGGTCGGCGAGGCCGAGACGGCGCCGCTGCGCGCCGCGCTCAAGCTCCGCGTGCCCGACTACATGGTGCCCTCGGCGCTGGTGCGGCTGGAGGCGCTGCCGCTGTCGCCGAACGGCAAGCTCGACCGCGGGGCGCTGCCGGCCCCGGCGCTCCTGCGGGAGGAGTCCACGGCGTTCGCGCCGCCCGAGACCGTCACCCAGGAGTCGATCGCGGCCGTCTGGCGCGCCGTGCTCGGCGTCGAGCGCATCGGCGTCGACGACGACTTCTTCGACCTCGGCGGCCACTCGCTGCTGGCCACACAGGTGATCGCCGGGATGCGCGCGGCGCACGGCGCGGGGGTCTCGGTGATGGACCTGTTCCAGAACCCGACGGTGCGCGAGCTGGCCGCGCTGGTGGACACCCCGGCCGCGGAGCGCGGCCCGCGCGGGCTGCTGTACGAGCTGACGCGGCCCGTCCCGGCCGAGCGGCGCGTGCTGTCGCACGTGTGCGTCCCCTACGGCGGGGGGAGCGCGGTGGTCTACCAGCCCTTGGCCGACGCGCTGCCGGAGGGGCACCGGCTGTTCTCGGTCGCCATCCCGGGTCACGATCTCGGCGTCGAGGAGGAGCGGCTGCCCTTCGAGACCCTGGCCTCGGCCTGCGTGGCCGAGATCCTCGCGAAGGTCGACGGGCCGCTCGCGCTCTACGGCCACTGCGGCGTCGGGTCGGCGCTGACCGTGGAGATCGCGCGGCGGCTGGAGGCCGCGGGACGCGAGCTGGAGGTCGTCCACATCGGCGCGATGTTCCCCTTCGCCCGGCCGGACAACCGCGTGATGGAGGCCCTGTCGAAGATCGCCCGGATGGAGTTCCTGCGCTCGGACCAGGAGTACACCAACTGGCTCATCTCCTGGGGCCTGGAGCTCGGCGACCTGGACCCGCGGCAGGTCAGGCACATCATCCGCAACATGCGCGCGGACTCGGAGGAGGCCGAGGCGCACTACACGCGCCTGCTCGCCGAGGGCGTCGACCGGCTGCGCGCGCCCATCGTCACCATCGCGGGCGAGCGCGACCCGAGCACCGAGTACTACCAGGAACGCTTCCGCGAGTGGCATTTCGTCGCCGACACCTCGGCGGTCGTGGTGCTGGCCGAGGCCGGGCACTTCTTCCTGAAATATCGGGCGCAGGAGCTGGCCGACATCGTCACCGGCGTCCACCGGACCCTGGACGCCGCCCGGCCCTCCGGTCGGGAGCGGCGCGGCCCCGGTGGGCCGGGTGGGCCCGGTGAGGCCGGCTGGTGGCTGCACGACGTCTCGCGCTCCGCACGGCCGGTGACGGCGAGCGGCCCGCGGCCGAGCATGAAGCGCTTCGTCACCGTGGCCGCGAGCCAGATGGTGTCGATGACCGGCTCGGCGCTCACGGAGTTCGCCATCCCCATCTGGGTCTACCTGCAGACCGGCTCGCTCGTGCGTTTCGCGCTGTTCGCGGTGCTCGGCCTGGTGCCGGGCATGCTCGTCGCCCCCCTGGCCGGCGCGATCGTCGACCGGTCGGACCGGCGGCGGGTCATGCTGGCGGGCGACATCGCGGCCGGCGGCGTCCAGACGCTGCTCGGCGTCCTCCTGTGGACCGGCAACCTCGCGACCTGGCACATCTATGTGCTGATCGTGGCCCTGTCGGTCGCGCTGCAGTTCCAGCGCCTGGCGTACGGGTCCTCCATTCCGCAGCTGGTGCCCAAGCACTATCTCGGCCATGCCAACGGGGTCGCGCAGATGGCCAACGGCGTGACGCAGTTGATCGTCCCGCTGGTCGCGGTGGGGCTGATGGCCTCCATCGGCCTCGGCGGCATCGTGGTCATCGACATCGCCGGCTACGCCTTCGCCGTCGCCGTTCTGCTGGTCACCCGGTTCCCCGCGAGCATGGCCTGGCGGCGCAAGGAACCCGTCCTGGCGGAGATCGCCAACGGGTTCCGGTACAGCTGGGGCACCCCCTCGATCCGCGCCATGCTGTTGTTCTTCGCCGCGCTCAACATCTTCCTGTCCCCGCTGTTCCTGCTGATCTCGCCGCTGGTGCTGTCGTTCGGCACGCTGACCGACGCGGGCAATATCGCGTTCGTCTCCGGGGCCGGCGTGCTGGCCGGCGGGTTCGCCATGACGGTCTGGGGCGGCCCCCGGCGGCGGCGCCTTGCCGGCATGATGGCGTGCACGCTCGCGCTCGCGGCGTTCTGCCTGGTCACCGGCCTGCGGCCGGACCTGCTGACGATCGCCGCCGGGGCGTTCGGCATGGCCCTGTCGCTGACCGTCGTCAACGGCATCTACGCCACGATCGTGCAGGTCAAGGTGCCGCAGCGGTTCCACGGGCGGGTGTTCGCGCTCAATACCCTCATCGCCTGGTCCACGCTGCCGATCGGGTTCGGGCTGGTCGCGCCGTACGGGAGCCAGGTGTTCGACCCGCTGCTCGCCCCCGGCGGGCCGCTCGCGGGGAGCGTGGGCGCCGTGATCGAGGTGGGCGAGGGGCGCGGCGTCGGACTGATGTACATCGTCTTCGCCCTCGCCATGGCCGCTCTGGTCGCCGGGGCGTCGCGGGTGAGGACCCTGGCCCGGTTCGACGCCGAGGTCCCCGACGCCGCGCCCGACGACCTGGTGGGCTACGAGGCCCTGCGCCGGCGCGGCGTGAGCGCTACCAGTCCTGCGACAGACCCGACATCCGACGCAGATACTCCTCCTCGTCGATCTCGCCCGCCGCGTAGCGCCGCTTGAGGATCTCCTTGGGGTGGTCGGCGGCGGGGATCTGCCGCGCGCGGTCGGCCACGTAGGTGCGGGCCAGCATCAGCACACAGCTGACGATGATGATCAGTCCGACGAGCAGTAGAAGGGTTTTCACGCCGACCTCCGGTTCCTGCGGCTTGCCCGAACCGCGGGCTCGCCGCGGCGCTGCGCACGGCGCCGGGCCGGGGGGACGCCGCGGTGCCCGGGTGCCGCGCTCCAAGTCTCGCAGGTCCGGGGGCCTGCGGTAACGTCCCGCAGGCCGGCCGGTCTCGGGCGCCCGTACGCGCGGCCGGCCGCCCGTGCGGTGCGTGACGGCGCGACAATCGGGGTGGCGAGCATGCACAATCTTCCCCGGACCTCAGAAGCGAAGGCGGACCAGGATCGTGACGATCTCCATCCATCAGAAGATCGCCGAAGAGCTCGGCGTGCGCGAGCGGCAGGTGCAGGCGGCGGTCGAGCTGCTCGACGGCGGCGCCACCGTGCCGTTCATCGCCCGCTACCGCAAAGAGGCGACCGAGATGCTCGACGACGCGCAGCTGCGCGCGCTCGAAGAGCGGTTGCGCTACCTGCGCGAACTGGAGGAGCGGCGCACCGCGATCCTCGAGTCCGTCCGCTCCCAGGGCAAGCTCGACGACGCCCTCGAGGCGCAGATCATGGCGGCCGACTCCAAGGCACGCCTCGAGGACATCTACCTGCCCTACAAGCCCAAGCGGCGCACCAAGGCGATGATCGCCCGTGAGGCGGGGCTGGAGCCACTGGCGGAGGAACTGCTCGGCGACCCCTCACGCGACCCGCAGACCGCCGCCGCGGCGTTCGTGGACGCCGAGAAGGGCGTCGCGGACGCCGCCGCCGCGCTGGAGGGCGCGCGGGCCATCCTGGTCGAGCGGTTCGCCGAGGACGCCGACCTGATCGGCGCGCTGCGCGAGCAGATGTGGTCGCAGGGCCGCCTGGTCTCCCGGGTCAGGGAGGACAAGCAGGAGGCCGGCGCCAAGTTCTCCGACTACTTCGACTTCGCCGAGCCGTTCACCAAGCTGCCCTCCCACCGCGTGCTGGCCATGTTCCGCGGCGAGAAGGAAGAGGTGCTCGGCCTCACGCTGGAGCCCGAGGAGGCGCCCGCCGAGGACGGCCCGAGCGGCTACGAGACGCGCATCGCCCGCCACTTCGGCGTCGCCGACCGCGGCAGGCCGGCCGACCGGTGGCTGATGGACACCGTCCGCTGGGCCTGGCGCACGCGCGTGCTGGTGCACCTCGGCATCGACCTGCGCATGCGCCTGTGGCAGGCGGCCGAGGAGGAGGCCGTCCGCGTCTTCGCCACCAACCTGCGCGACCTGCTGCTCGCCGCGCCCGCCGGCACCCGCCCGACCATGGGCCTGGACCCCGGCCTGCGCACCGGCGTGAAGGTCGCCGTCGTGGACGCCACCGGCAAGGTGGTCGCCACCGAGACGATCTACCCGCACGAGCCGCGCCGCCGCTGGGACGAGTCGATCGCCGTCCTCGAACGGCTGGCCCGCGAGCACCGCGTCGAGCTGATCGCCATCGGCAACGGCACGGCCTCCCGCGAGACCGACAAGCTCGCCGGCGACCTGATCAAGCGGCATCCCGACCTGAAGGTCACCAAGATCGTCGTGTCGGAGGCCGGGGCCTCGGTCTACTCCGCCTCCGCCTACGCCTCCCAGGAGCTTCCCGGGCTGGACGTGTCGCTGCGCGGCGCCGTCTCCATCGCCCGCCGGTTGCAGGACCCGCTCGCCGAACTGGTCAAGATCGACCCAAAGTCCATCGGCGTCGGCCAGTACCAGCACGACCTGTCGGAGACCAAGCTCTCGCGCTCGCTGGACGCGGTGGTGGAAGACTGCGTGAACGCCGTCGGCGTGGACGTCAACACCGCGTCGGCGCCGCTGCTGACCCGCGTGTCCGGCATCGGCTCGGGCCTGGCCGAGAACATCGTGCAGCACCGGGACGCCAACGGCCCGTTCCGCTCCCGCCGCGCGCTGAAGGAGGTGCCCCGGCTCGGGCCGAAGGCCTTCGAGCAGTGCGCCGGCTTCCTGCGCATCCCCGGCGGCGACGACCCGCTGGACGCCTCCAGCGTCCACCCCGAGTCCTACCCGGTGGTGCGGCGCATCCTGGACGCCACCAGCGGCGACATCACGACGCTGATCGGCGACACCGCGGTGCTGCGCAAGCTGCGGCCCGACCAGTTCGCCGACGACACCTTCGGCCTGCCGACGGTCACCGACATCCTCAAGGAACTGGAGAAGCCCGGGCGCGACCCGCGGCCCGCCTTCCGCGCGGCGACGTTCAAGGAGGGCGTGGAGAAGATCTCCGACCTGGAGCCCGGCATGCTGCTGGAGGGCGTCGTCACCAACGTCGCCGCCTTCGGCGCGTTCGTGGACGTCGGCGTGCACCAGGACGGCCTGGTCCACGTGTCGGCGATGTCCCGGACGTTCGTCAAGGACCCGCGCGAGGTGGTCAAGCCGGGCGACATCGTCCGGGTGAAGGTCCTGGACGTGGACATCCCGCGCAAGCGCATCTCGCTGACGCTCCGCCTGGACGACGAGGCCGCGGGCAAGAACGCGGCCCAGGGACAGGGCAGAGGCGGCCAGGCGCAGGGACGCGGCGGCCAGAACGGCCAGAACGGCCAGGACGGCCAGGGCGGCCAGGGCGGCGCGGGCGGCCGCGACCGCAGGGGCGGGCAGGGGCAGGGCAGAGGCGGCGGAGACGGCCGGCGCGGCGGCGGCCGGGGCGGGCAGGACCGCGGCGCCCCGGCGGGCGGTGCCCTGGCCGAGGCCCTGCGCAAGGCCGGCCTGGACAAGGGCCTGAAGTAAGCCGGACGCGTCTCCCCGGAAGGCCGCGGCCGGCCTTCCGGGGGCGTCATCGCCTCAGAAGAAGCCCCCCGGGGCGTCATCGCCTCAGGAGATGCCTCCCGAGGGAGCGTCACCGCCCCAAGGGAGGCCTCCCGGCATCGTCACCGCTTCAGGAGAAGTAGCTGTAGAGGCCGGTGGCCACGATGATGTTCAGCTCGGGCACCTCGGCGGCGACCCGCTGGATGCGCGGGATGTACCGGCCGATCCCCCACACCGTCGGGTCCACGATGGTCGTGACGCCCCTGGTGACCAGGGCCCGCAGCTTCTCGACGGCGTCGGCGACGCGGTACTCCTCGTCCCACCAGCCGTCCTCGCCCTGGTCGGCGAGGTGGCCGGGGTCGACGACGAAGACGTGCTCGTGCATCAGCGTCTGGCCGAGGACGCCCACGTCCACCGGACCGCGTACGGTTTCGACGACCGGCATGGGACCTCCAGGGGTGACACCGGCGGCAGAGGTGCCCGTACCGTAGGACGCCGCGCCTCCGGCGTCAACGGACACGCCGGGGACGCGGACGCGCGCCCGGAGGGGACCTGCGTTCCTGAGGGGCCTGTTCGAACGGATAATCTTTCGGCTGTTCGGAAAACGTCAACAGCCCACCTAGGGGAACGTCATGACGCAGGCTCCAGTCAAGGTCACCGTCACCGGCGCCGCAGGCCAGATCGGCTATGCGCTGCTGTTCCGCATCGCCTCGGGTCATCTGCTCGGCCCTGATGTGCCGGTGCGGCTGAGCCTGCTGGAGATCCCGCAGGCCGTCAAGGCCGCCGAGGGCACCGCCATGGAGCTCGACGACTGCGCCTTCCCGCTGCTCCAGGGCATCGACATCAGCGACGACGCCGGCCGCGCCTTCGAGGGGACCAACGTCGCGCTGCTGGTGGGCGCCCGCCCCCGCACCGCGGGCATGGAGCGCGGCGACCTGCTCCAGGCCAACGGCGGCATCTTCGGCCCCCAGGGCAAGGCCATCAACGACCACGCGGCCGACGACATCCGCGTCCTGGTCGTCGGCAACCCGGCCAACACCAACGCGCTGATCGCCCGGTCGCACGCGCCGGACGTCCCCGCCGAGCGGTTCACCGCGATGACCCGCCTGGACCACAACCGGGCGCTGTCGCAGCTCGCCGCCAAGCTCGACGTCCCGGTGACGGCCATCACCAAGATGACCATCTGGGGCAACCACTCCGCCACCCAGTACCCCGACCTCTACAACGCCGAGGTCAACGGCAAGATCGCCGCCGAGCAGGTGGACGAGGGCTGGCTGCGCGACACCTTCATCCCCACGGTCGCCAAGCGCGGCGCGGCCATCATCGAGGCGCGGGGCGCGTCCTCGGCGGCCTCGGCGGCGAACGCGGCGATCGACCACGTGCACGACTGGGTGAACGGCACCGCCGAGGGCGACTGGACCTCCGCGGCCCTGCCCTCCGACGGCTCCTACGGCGTTCCGGAGGGCCTGATCTCCTCCTTCCCCGCCGTCTCGCGCGGCGGCCGCTGGGAGATCGTCCAGGGTCTGCCCGTCAACCCGTTCTCCCGCGAGCGCATCGACGCCTCGGTGCGCGAGCTCGGCGAGGAGCGCGACGCCGTGCGGGAGCTCGGCCTCATCTGACCCCGTCCGCGCTCTCACGGGGCGTTCAGGCCGCCGCGGCGGGGCGGACGCGAGGCCCGGCCGCGTCGAGGCGCGTCGCCACCCGGGCGCGGACCCGGGCGCCGTCGCGGTGGACCGCGGCCGACAGTCCGATCAGCACCAGGACGACGACCTCGGTCACCACGACGAGCCGCTGGGTCAGCCCGGCCGGGACGGCCCCGGGGTCCATGCCGAACATGCGCACCGCGTACGGCACCAGGACCAGGACCAGGAAGCCCGCGGCGGCCAGGCTCAGGCCGCGTAACGCCGCCGCGTGCCGGCCGCCGCGCGCCGCGACGGCCAGGCCCGCCACGGGCATGCTGACGAACGCGGCGAACGCGGCATAGCGGTGGATGCCCCCGGACATCGACAGCGACATCCCCGGCCGGTCCGTGGGGAACGCGGCGATCATCAGCATGCACGTGCTCCACACGCCCAGCAGTGCCACCGTCGCCCGGCCGGTCCCGCGCCGGGACATCTCCACGGCCAGCATCGCCGCCCCGAGGGCGAAGAAGGTCAGCGAGGTCCCCAGCAGCCACCCGTGGGGGTGGAAGGCGTACTCGCTGATCATGCCGTGCAGCGGGTCGAGGCCGGAGGTCAGGTGCAGCGCCGTCATCGCGACGGCGCCGTTGGCGAGGGCCGCGAACCCGCCGGCGGTCAAGGGAGAGGTCGTCATGCCCTTGACTGTCGCCTCCGGCGCGCCGCGCGGGCATCGGAGATCGGCCGGAGCGAGCCCTGGGGCATCCCCGAGCCGACCCCTACTCCACCAGGGGCGGGACGGGTCCGGGGCCGGGGCCGGGCTTCAGGGTTCGCGCCCGCCACCAGCGGCGGCGTCCCTGACCCGTCCCCCGGCCCCGGGCCTTGCGTCAGGCCTTCTGACGGGCCTCGGAATCGGCGATGTCGCCCGCGTCGGCGGGGGCCAGCTCGGGCTCGGAGGCGCGCATCCAGCGGGTGCCGTAGGGCTCCAGCTCCAGCGACACCCGCCCGCCCGGGCCGATCTCGACGGTGCCGTCGATGAGCAGGTCCGTCAGCACCTTGCCCTCGTCGAGGCCGTCGAGGGTGAGCTCGCAGGAGACCGTCTCGTCGGCGAAGTTGTGCACGGCCAGGACCGTCTCGCCGTCGATGTCGGAACGGTTGGCCAGCACGGCCGGCGCGCCGGTCTCCAGCACCTCGTACCGTCCCCAGGCCAGCTCGGGGCAGCCCCGGTACTGCTCGATGAGCTTGGTGATCCACATCAGCAGCGAGTCGGGGTCGCGCCGCTGGGCGCTCACGTTGACGTGCTCGGGCCCGAACTCGCCCTGCACCATCGGGTTGCGGAAGTTCTCGGGGTCGGCGGTGGAGAACCCGCCGTTCTCGTGCGGCGTCCACTGCATCGGCGTCCGCACCGCCTCCCGGCCCTTGACCGCGAGGTTCTCGGCCATGCCGATCTCCTCGCCGTAGAACAGCACGGGGGTGCCCGGCAGCGAGAACAGCAGGCTGTACACCATCTTGATCTTGCGCAGGTCGCCGCCGAGCATGGAGGGCAGGCGGCGGCGCAGGCCGCGGCCGAACAGCTGCATGTCCTTGTCCGGGCCGAAGGCCTCGAAGACCTCCTTGCGCTCGGCCTCGCTCAGCTTGTCCAGCGTCAGCTCGTCGTGGTTGCGGACGAACGAGGCCCACTGGCAGTCCTTGGGCGGGGCGGGGCGCTGCCGCAGCGCGTCGGCGAGCGGGCGGGAGTCGCCGCGCGCGAGCGAGAGGTACATGCGCTGCATGCCGATGAAGTCGAAGCACATCGTGACCTCGTCGCCGAGGTCGTTGCCGAAGAACTTGCGCAGGTCGGGGTACTCGAGGTTGACCTCGCCGAGGAGCATGGCGCTGCCGTCCCTGCGGTTCATGAACGCCCGCATGTCGCGCAGGAACTCGTGCACGTCGGGCAGCCCGGCGTCCTTGGCCTTGTCATCCACCGCCTTGCCCGTCTCACCGCCGTCCTGGCCCGCCTTGGCGCCATCCGCGCCGGAGGGCTCCTTGCCGGCCTCCTCCTTCTTGCCGACGTCCTCGACGAGGAAGGGCACGGCGTCGACGCGGAAACCCGACAGGCCGAGCTCCATCCAGAAGCCCAGGATGCGGGCGATCTCGTCGCGCACCTCGGGGTTGGCGACGTTGAGGTCGGGCTGGAACCGGTAGAAGCGGTGGTAGTAGTACTGGCCGCTGCCCTCGTCGTACTGCCACAGGGAGTCCTCGGCGTCGGGGAACACCACGCCCTTGGGGTCGTCCGGCTCGGGGGTGTCGGACCAGATGTACCAGTCGCGGTGGCGGGAGTCCCGGCTGGACCTCGCGTCCTTGAACCAGGGATGCTCGTCGGAGGTGTGGTTGACGACCAGGTCGGCGATCACCCGGATGCCGCGGTCGCGCGCCACCCGCATGAACTCGACGAACTCCCCCAGCGTGCCCAGCCGCGGATCCACGCTGTAGAAGTCGGTGATGTCGTACCCGTCGTCACGGTCGGGGGTCGGGAAGAACGGCATCAGCCAGACGCAGGTCACACCGAGGCGTTCGAGGTGATCGATGTGCTGCGCGGCACCCCGGAAGTCGCCGACGCCGTCGCCGTTGCCGTCGGCGAAGGTCTCGACGTCCAGGCAATAGACGACCGCGTTCTTCCACCACAGGTCTGAGGTATAGGTCAGTCTCACCCGGCCGCCTCTACCCCAAGAAGGGGCAAAGTATCGGGCGGCGGAGACGGGATGGCCTCACCCGGAGAAATCTGAGGGCCCGCACCGCGAGGCGGTACGGGCCCGGAGGAGACGTCGCGTCAGATGACGGTGACCTGCTCCGCCTGGGGACCCTTCGCCCCCTGGACGGTCACGTAGGTGACGCGCTGGTTCTCGTCCAGGCTGCGGTAGCCCCCGGAGGTGATCGCCGAGTAGTGCACGAACACGTCGGCACTACCGTCGTCCGGGGCGATGAAGCCAAAGCCCTTTTCGGCGTTGAACCACTTGACGGTACCTTCAGACAACTCTGCTTCTCCCTGTTAGGGCTTCACCGGTCCGCCGGGTCGGCGGCACGGGGCTGCGTAGCGGACGATACCCTGCTGCATCCACGAAACCGCTGAAGAAGCAAGAACGACCGCTGCCAGGAACTTCCCGCGGGCGCTTTCAAAAAAGACGTTCGAGGAAACTACGACTGCAACATCGCCGACAGTACCCGCCCGCCCCCGGAATCTCAAACGCATCACTCGTGTCCGGGGCAAAGAAATCATGAGCCCCGCGTGAGGTGGCTCACGCCGGCTCGGCGAGGTACCAGCGGGCCTGTCCGTCACCACGGGTGAGCGAGTCGAGCCGGCGCGGCAGCTCCTTGCGGGAGAACGGGTCGCGCGTGGCGTTGCGGATGTGGATGCCCACCGCGTACATGTCCCTGACCTCCATGAGGGTCGGGTAGCCGTGCCAGGCGCGCAGATCGAAGCCGTAGGCGCCGGCGAAGTCATCGACCTGCGCGGCCGTCAGGCCGAAGCGGCGCTGCCCGTGGTAGGTGTGCACGAGGTCCCACTCGCGGGGGCCGACGGCGACCCCGTCCCAGTCGCACAGCACGGCGTGGCCGTCCTGGCAGCGCAGCAGGTTGTCGATCCAGGCGTCGCCGTGCAGCAGCACGGGAGGCCCCTCGGTGCCGAGGTCGGCCCAGCGCGAGGTGAGCTCGGCCACCCGGTCGCGCAGCCAGGCGCGCTGGCAGGGGGTCAGCACCTCCTTGCGGTGCTCGACGGACTCGCGCACCTCCGCCAGCGGGTCGGCGAGCCGCTTGAGCGGGAACGGCGGCACCGGCAGCAGGTGGAGGCTGCGCAGGATGTCGCCGAGCTGGGTGGTCGTCGGCCGCCCGCTCGCCGGCACGTAGTGCCAGAAGGTGACCACCCGCCCGTCGTACACCAGCGGCTGGTCGCACAGCTCGTCGGCCGGGCGCACGGTGGGGAAGCCCTGGTCGGCCAGCCACCGGGCGACGGCGAGCACGACGGGCAGCCGTGTCATGGCGTCCGGCGCGGTGGCGATGCGCACCACGATCTCGTCGCGGAGCTTGAACACGGCGTTGCTGCGCACCCGGAGCAGCTGCGCGTCCCTGGCGTCGAGGCCGACGCTCTCGCACACCTCCCCCAGGATCGCCGCGGCCTCGTCCGCCAGCATGTTCATGGCCGCTCCAGCGCGAGCTGCGGACCCGCCTCCGCGAGCAGGTCGTGGAGATGTCGCGCGGCGGGGGTGCGGCGCTGGGTCCTCGGGATGATCGCCAGCAGGGCGCGGGCCCGGGTGACCACGATGGAGGTGCGGTGCTCGGGCGGCACCTGGGTCAGGGCCTGCTCGGCCAGCCGGCACGCCTGGTCGTAGTCGCCCTCGCGCGCCACGTGGCCCGCCTGGTCGAGCAGCACGAGCACGGGGTCGATGGTGTACGGGCTCGCGGACCGGGAGATCCACTCTTGCACCTGCTCGGCCTCGCCGAGTTCGATCAGCGTGCCCATGCGGTAGAACTGCAGCCGCCGCTCGGAGAAGCGGAAGGCCAGGTGGTCGGCGCCCTCGCGGGGCATCCGCGAGAAGATGCGCTCGGCCTCGGCCAGCGCGACGCGGGCGGCCTGGTGCTCGCCCATGCGGGCCAGCGCCCGCGCCTCGGCGGCGGCGCCCAGGGCCGCGGGCGAGCTTGGAGCGCTCCCGGCCAGCATCCGCGCCTCGCGGGCCAGCCGCACGGTCTCGGTGAGGTCGCCGTAGTAGTAGGGCAGCATGGCCTCCTGGGCGCGCACGAGCGCGCGCAGCCGGACCTCGCCCATGTCGTCGGAGGCGGCCCGCGCGGTGCCGTACCAGGCGTGGGCCTGACGGGTGTCGCCGAGCTTCATGAGCGCGTCGGCCGACAGCAGCGCGAGCATCGTGGTGGCGTTCAGCAGGCGGCGCTGGGTGGCGGCGGGCTGCCGGGCCGAGACCAGCCTGCGGACGTCGGCGATCTCCAGCATCAGGCGGTACAGCATCGGCAGCGGCGCGCTCTTGATGTACTCGCGGCGGTAGCGCAGGACCTGCTCGTCGAGCCGGTCGAGCTGGTCCTCGCTGACGGTGGCGGCGGCGAGCGTGCGGTCCACGTCCTGGCGGGTGCGCTCGACCTCGGCGAGCAGGCGGCCGTTGAGCGGCAGACCGGAGCTGAGCAGCGCGTGGTGGAACAGGGCGCGGCGCTCGGCCTCGTCGCCTGAGTCGTCGGCCGCCGGGCGCGGCCGGGGCTGGGCGGCGTCCTCGACGGGGAGCGCGGGGGCCGGGATGGTGTGGCCGGCGGCGACGACCACGACGTTCGGCCCCTCGCCGTCGTCGCAGTAGTCGGCGGCCAGGCCGAGGCGCACGGCGTTGGCGGAGTACAGGCGCGCGATCTGGTCGATGGTCTGCGGCCGGGGGCGGGCGCGGTTGTTCTCCCAGGCGTTCAGCAGGTCGATGCTGGCGCGCGGCAGCCCGAGGGAGTGGGCCTCGCAGAGCCGTTCGAGCTCTTCGATGGCCTGCCGGGCGGACCAGCCGCGCGCGAGGCGGTGGGCCTTGAGCAGGCTGACCCCGCAGCAGCCGTTGATGGCCTGGGCGGTCTGCCACAGGGTCCACTGGCGGGAGACGGCCTGCTCACGCCAGCGTCGCGCACACGCCGGGGAGTGTTCTCCACGGGCCATCTCTCGCCCTCCGCCACTGGAGTGTTCGGCCTTACGGATGTTTCCCCGATGTTAACCAGCCGGCACCTATTAGCCCACAGCGTTATGGGACTGATGCCTGGACATCCGCGTGGTTTCCACGTAAACCTCCGGTCCGATCGACGGTATTCCACTTATCAGTGGATTTGCTCCGATTGCCGGTAGGAGCGGCCGGGTTCAGTCTGGTCCCCATCCGGTCACCGATGTCCCCGCTGGAGACCAAAGATGAGAACCGCAGAACCGAGCGTTCATTCGGCTGAGGCACTCGACCACCTGGAGCGACTCGCCGCGCAGCTCGAAGCGCACGCGTTCCAGGTGCGCCTGACGGCCCGCACCGGCCTGTATCCGCGCCTGCGCGTGATCAACCCCATGGCCCCGGCCGTCACCGAGGACGTCCTGGCCGCCAACGCGGCCGACGGCGAGTGGTGGTTCTGGCTGTCGTGGGCCGGCCGCATCGGCCACGCCTCCGACATCGTCACGGCGGCGGAGCGCATCGCCAGCGTCCTGCACGTCATCCGGCGCTGACCCCAGACCGTACGGCTCGCGCGACCACGCCCCGCGCGAGCCGTACACGTTCCCGGCGGGTCCGCACGCGGGCCCGGAGACGGTGACCGGCCACCGGCCGAGGTACGGAGATTTGCCGGAATTGTCGTGCGTCGTCCAAGCTACAGATGTGGCGCCCAAGAAGATCATCATCGACTGCGACCCGGGGATCGACGACGCCCTGGCGATCACGCTCGCGCACGGCAGCCCCGCGCTCTCGATCCTGGGGATCACCACGGTCGGGGGCAACGTCGACCTGGGCCACACGACCGGCAACGCGCTGCGGCTGCGCGAGTTCCTCGGCTTCCCCGGCGTCCCGGTCGTCCCCGGCAGCGCCGGCGCCCTGCTGCGCACCCCGGTGGACGCGGCGTCCGTCCACGGCGAGCACGGACTCGGCGGAGCCGTCCTGCCCGAGGCGACGCTCCCCGCCGACGACGGGCACGCCGCCGACTTCATCATCGACACCCTGCGGGCCGCGCCGGGCGAGGTCACGCTGGTCGCGATCGGCCCGCTGACCAACGTGGCGCTGGCCCTGCTGCGCGAGCCGAGGATCGTCGAGTGGGCCCGCGAGTTCGCCATCCTCGGCGGCTCCTCCACCCGGGGGAACTTCTCCCCCGCCGCCGAGTTCAACATCGCCGCCGACCCCGAGGCCGCGGCCATCGTGTTCGACGCCGGCTGGACGGTCACCATGATCGGGCTGGACGTGAGCCGGCGGGCGCTCGCCGTCGGCGAGGTCGTCGACCGCATGCGCGCGATGGGCCGGCTCGGCGCCGACCTGCTGGTGCCGTGCGTGGAGTTCTACGGCATGGTCACCGCCGAGGAAGGGCCGGCCATCCACGACGCGTGCGCGATCGCCTACCTGATCGACCCCACGCTGGTCGACGTGGCGCCGGCGCTGGTGCAGGTGGAGACGGCCGGCCGGTACACCTCGGGGATGACCGTCACGCACTTCGACCTCGGCGACCGCGTGCCCAACGCGCTGGTGGGCACCGGCCTGGACGTCCCCCGGTTCTGGGACCTGCTGCTCGGGGTGTACCAGGACCTCGCCCGCCGGCTCGGCTGAGCGGCACGCCACGCCGGGCGGCACGCGCGGCGACGGTGGCGTGGCCAGGGGGCTTCCTGCGAGCATGCCGTCCCATGGGGACAACGCTCCGATGGCCGCTCGCGGTGGCCTGCCTGGCCCTGGCACTCGCGCCCGCCTGCGCCGGCGACCAGGACGGCGCGCCGCCCGCGCGCGCGGCCACCTCCACCGCCACGGGCGCCGGTTCCCCCGGTGGGGCCGCGACGACCGGCCCGAGCCCCGCCGCCACGGGCAGGACGGCCGCCTCGCCGCACTGGAAGCTCTTCGCCGGCGCCCGCCTCGGCGGCGGCGCCGCGCTGCTCGACGTCGCGGCGAGCGGCCCGCGCGACGCCTGGGCCGTCGGGTACAAGGACGGCGCCGAGGACAGCGAGGGCCGCCCCGCCCTGCAGCACTGGGACGGCACGCGCTGGACCGAGACGCCCGAGGGGGCCGGCGACGCCGGGCGCCTGCTCGGGGTCAGCGTTGCGGGAGCCCGCGACGTGTGGGTCGTCGGCGCCGGTGACAGCCCGTACGCGGCCCACTGGGACGGCACGCGCTGGACGCCGCGGCATCCCTATGGCGTGGCCGAGGAGTACGTCCTTTCCGACGTCGCCGCGCACGGCGGCCACGCGTGGCTGGCCGGCCGCAACACCACACAGGGCGTGATCACCGAGTGGACCGGGCGGGGCTTCCGCAACGCCCTGCGCGCCGACGGGTACTTCACGGCCGTGACCGCCACGACCGGCCACGTGTGGGCGGTCGGCAACGACGCCGCGGCGCCGGACGCGCAGGGCGGTCCGATGATCTGGCACGGCAGCGCCGTCTCGGGCACGGCGATCCAGTCGTGGCAGCGGGCCCGCACCCCGGCGATCCCCGGCGGGGTGCTGCGCGGGGTGTGGACGGCCGGTCCGGACGACGTGTGGGCGGTGGGCGGCGTGACGGCCCCCGGCGGCGGCCCCCGGACGCCGCAGACCCCGCTGGTCCTGCACTGGGACGGCCTCGCCTGGCGGCGCGTCGAGGTGCCGGTGCCGCGCGGCGCGCTCGACGGCGTCACGGGCTTCGGTCCCGGCGATGTGTGGATCAGCGGCGTCGACGCCGACCACTCGGGCCAGGCGCTGTTCCTCCACTTCGACGGGACGGGGTGGTCGCGGTCGTACGGCCCGCTGGTGCGCGAGCACCGGGAGGGCCAGCAGTACGAGGAGTCCGACGACGTCCGCAGAACCGGCATCGCCCGCGTCCCGGGCGCCGGCGGCCTGTGGGCGGTCGGCAGCGTCGGCGCCGGCGACGAGGAGGACGACTTCATCCTGCGCCACCGGTGACCCCGGCCCCGGGGCGGCACGGCCCCGCCGCGACACGCCGGGAGACGGCGGGCCCGCCGGGAGGTTCAAGGTCGTTACCGACGGGTACGATCATGTCAATAACCGCGCGTGCGCCTGACGTGGGAGCACCGCTTCACCCGGGTGAGCGCCTCGCGCCGTCCGGCACTGCGGGCGCACGCGGAACGCCTATTGACGCGCCCGGCATGGTTGCATCCGGAACGGCCCGCCGACCAGCCCCCCGGTCCCCGGGCAGAAGTTCACGGCACCCGCGCGGACGCCCGGACACGGCGGGCGACGAGGGCGCGCGCCCCGCTCCCCGCCCCCGGAGACCGGCATGGAAAGGGGGGCCAGATGGCCGACAGGCGAAAGAAGCACCGCACCCGGTGGGCCGGCCGCGAACGCCGCGAATGGCTGCGCCTCGGACTCGAGATGACCCTGCTCGCATGGCGCACCGCCATCACCGTGTGGAACGCCGTCCACTGAGCCGCCGATTGAGCGGCGGCCGCCGCGCGCGGTCGTGCCGCGCCGGCGCCTTTGGGGAATTCACCGCGGGCGGATCACCGGGGCCGTTCACCGACGCCGCGCCCTTCACGGACGGTCCCGGAGGGCTCACGGCGGCGAATACGCGGGCCCGCACCGGCCATCGCGGGGCGGGCACCCGCAACACGTTCGATAATCGCTGGAAACATCGCGTTTTTAGGCTTTGAATACGTCCATATGAACATGCGTCTTCGCAGGAGCCTGCGAAAGGGGCGCCATAGGCCCTGCTGGGGAGAGGTAGGGGTTACGCGGCACATCAAGATCAGAGAAACTGAGGTCGAAAGCGTCTGCGGCAGCCCAATAGCGGGTAAACAGGAGGTGAGGTCGGGTCCCACGCACCTCGCCCCGACCGCGGAGTCACCACTGAGGCAACGGACCTGCCCGCCGACGAGTGACGAGGGAAGTGTGAGCCCGTACCGAAGGAGAAGGACATGAAACGGATTCTCATCACACCCCGGCCGAAGCCCACGCGCCGTCCGAGCCCTCTGGACCTCCGCAGCCCTTCCGGCCGCGTCCTTCCCTTCTAACGCCCGCTAAAACCTTTTCCCGCCGGATTCTTCCGGCCCGCGCATTTCCACGGCGGACTTCGCCGAGGCATAGCAGTGTTCGAAGCCTTCGAGGACCGCCGGCCATGTGCAGCGCGTGAGTTCGGTCTCTCTGTTGTGCTGGGCGATCTGCTCGCGCAGTTCGCGGTCGCGTGCGAGGCGCGCCACCGCGCGGACCAGCTCGTCGAAGGACCGTCCGAGCAGGCCCTCCTTGCCGGGACGCACGAAGTCGGCCACGCCGCTCTGCGCCCGCGCGACCACCGGCACGCCGGCCGCCCGCGCCTCCAGGGCCGCGATGCCGAACGACTCACGTGGCGCCGGCGCCACGAACACGTCCGCCGAGGCCAGCAGCTCGCGAATGCGCTCGCGCGAGTAACGGCCCGGCAGCGACACCCAGCCCTGCATGCCGTGGGACCGCAGGAACCGCTCCATCGACCCGCGCGCGGGGCCGTCGCCCACGAGGGTCGCCCGCATCGGGATCTCCGCCGGCACCCGCCGCCTGGCCTCCAGCAGCAGCTTGAGCAGGCGCACCGGCTGCTTGCGCGGCGCAAGCCGGCCCACCGCCACGACGTGCACCTCGTCGCCCTCCCTCGGCGGCGCCTCCTCCTCCGGCCGCCAGGTGGAGACGTCAAGGCCGTTGGAGACCACGTCGACCGGGACCCGCCCGGCGGTGACGGCGCGGATCGGGCGGGCGGCGGCGTGGCTGACCGTGGTGCCGACGATGCTCCACGACGTCCAGCCGAACAGCGAGTCCAGGCCGCGGTACATCGTGCGCGTCACCGGGTCCCACATGCTGTGCACGGTGACCACGACAGGCAGCCCGGCGCGGACGGCCGCGCGCACCCCCATCCACGCGAACGGCGAGGCCGCGCCGGTGTGGACGTGCACGACCTCGGGGCGGCGGGCGGCCATCAGGCGCAGCAGGTGCACCCCGCCGCGGGGGTGGACGGGCAGGTCGAAGGGCATCGGCGCCACGATGCGGTGGACGCCGGACAGGCGCTCGCCCGGGGTCGCCGTGGCGACCTCGACGTCGTGTCCGGCCTCGGCCTGCGACCGCACCAGATCGGCCACCTGTACCTCGATGCCGCCGAGCCGGGGCAGGTAGCAGTCACTCACGTGAAGGATCCGCACCCCGCCAGACTGGCAGAGGCCGCCACCGGCATCAAACGCGCGAGCCAGGGACGCGAGCCGGGTCCTGCTGGTTCTTGAAGCGTTGCGGAGGGCTTCTGGAGGCACCGCGTGGGAGGCGGCGGAGAGCTCGGCGGCGGCGCCGTGGAATCATGGCGGCGTGGCACGTACCGCGGTGTTCTTCCACGCCCATCCCGATGACGAGGCGCTGCTGACCGCCGGGACCATGGCGATGCTGGCGGCCGAGGGCCATCGGGTCGTCCTCGTCGTGGCGACCGCAGGCGAGCGCGGCCTGGCCGACCTGCCCCACGGCGACGAGCTGGCCGAGGCGCGCACCGCCGAGCTGTACGCCTCGGCCGCCGTGCTCGGGGTGGCCCGCGTGGTGCTGCTCGGCTACGGCGACTCCGGCCTCGGCGAGGGCGGCGGCGTCGGCGACGACCGGCCCGAGAACGCCTTCATCGACGCCGACATCGAGGAGGCCGCCCAGCGGCTCGCGGCCGTCCTGCGGGAGGAGGGCGCCGACCTGCTCACCATCTACGACCCGGCCGGCGGGTACGGCCACCCCGACCACGTGCAGGTGTACCGGGTGGGGCAGCGCGCGGCGGGCATCGCCGGCACCCCGATCTTGCTCGAGGCCACCGTCAACCGCGACCCGCTGCTGCGGGGCCTGCGGCTCGCCCAGCGCTTCTACCGCTTCCCGCCGGAGTTCGACGTGCGCTCCTTCGAGCGTGCCTACTCCCCCGGCGAGGTGATCACCCACCGGGTCAACGTGCGCAGGTTCGCCAGGGTCAAACGGGCCAGCATGGCGGCCCACGCCAGCCAGGCGAGCGGGGGCGGGAGCGACCGCACGCTGGCGGTCATGCTGCGGATCCCCGGCCCGCTGTACCGCCTGATCTTCGGCACCGAGTGGTACGTCCGCCGCGACCTGCCGCCGGGCACCCGGCGCACGCATCCCTTCGACGACCTGCCGGAGGCCGGGGCGGCGGCGCGGGTGGAGGAGGCCGCCGGGGAGGCGGGCTAGGGGGCGGCCAGGGGCCATCTCGTCCTTGCGGAGGAGATGGCCGCCGCGACGGCCCGGCAGACTGGGATCGCGCATCGGCGGGGGCCGCGACGGGCGGCCCGTGAACGGACATGGAGAGCACTGATGAGGAACAGATGGGTGCAGGCCGGCCTCTCGGTGGCCTCCCTGGCCCTGGCGGTCCTGCTCGTGGTGTTCCTGCCGCAGATCGTGCACGCGCTCACCGGCGCGCAGGTGAGCTGGAGCGAGATCGGGGCGCGCTTCGCGGCCCTGAGCTGGCCGATGATCCTGCTGATGACCGTGCTGTGGCTGCTCAGCCTGTACGCCTACACCTTCGTGATGACCTCGGGCCTGCCCGGCCTCACCCACCTGCAGGCGCTCACGCTGAACGCCGCGGGCAGCGCGGTCAGCAACCTGCTGCCGTTCGGCGGGGCGGCCGGCGTGGCGCTGACCTTCGGGATGACCAAGGGCTGGGGCTTCGCCACCCGTCCCGTCGTGGTCTACACGCTGGTCACGGGCATCTGGAACACCCTGTTCCGGTTCATCCTGCCGGCCGCCGGCATCATCGCCCTGCTCGTCGCCGGGCGCATCCCCGACCCCCGGGTCACCAGCGCGGCCTGGGGCGGCGCGGTGTCGATCCTCGTGCTGGTCGCCGTGGTGGCCGCCGCCCTCTACTGGAAGCGGGCCGCCGACCTGCTCGGCCGCGCCGCCGACGGCGCGCTGCGCGTCCTGCCCCGCAGGCTGCGCCCGGCCGAGCACTACGCCGCGGACGCCGTCCACCGCCTGCGCGCCGACACGGCCGGCATCGTGCACCGGCGCTGGCCCGGGCTCTCCCTCGGCATGGTGGGCTTCCTGGTGATGCAGTGCCTGATGATGGCGGCCTGCGCGGTGGCCACCGGCGCCTACCCCGGGCCGGCCGAGACCGTCGCGGTCTTCGCGGTCAGCCGGGTGCTCACCAGCGCCCTGGTCACGCCGAGCGGCGCGGGCATCATGGAGGGCGGCACGGCGGCGCTGCTGATCGCCTTCGGCCAGCAGCCCGGCCCGGCGACCGCGGCGGCGATCCTGTTCGGCTTCTGGACCTACACCATCGAGATCCCCTGGGGCGGCCTCGCGCTCGGCGCGTGGTCGCTGCTGCGGCGCAGACCGGCCGGTAACGACCGCTCGCCCGAGCCCGCGTCCCACGCCTGAACCCGGGCGCGGACGCGCGGCGCCGCCGGGCTGAAGTGCGGACCGATACCCCCTGCCACGTCGTTGTCGCCGTGCGTTCCCCGTCCTGTAGCCTCGTCACACCCGTGGGCCGCCCGAGGCATCCGCGACGGCGCGGCGAGAGAAGGAAGGCGGGCCTTGACGAATAGCTTGTGCGCGCTCGACGGGCCCGCATAGCGTGGCGGCTGACATGGTGACGTTCCGCGTTCTTGGGCCGGTCGAGGCGTACGACGACGGCGACGGTGAGGTCGACCTCGGCGGGCTTCGGCAACGCGCCGTACTGGCGCGATTACTGGTCGCGCGCGGCCAGGTGGTGCCGGTCGACACACTGCTGTTCGACCTGTGGAGCGACGAGGCCGCCAAAGGCGCCCAGTCGGGGCTGCAGGTCTACATCTCGCGGCTGCGCCGCGTCCTTGAGCCCGGCCGCCCGCGCGGCGGCCCCAACCGCCTGCTGGTCACCGTCGCCTCGGGGTACGCGCTTCGCACCGCGCCCGAGCAGGTCGACGCGCTCCGCTTCGAGTCGATGGTGCGCTCGGCCGGCAAGTACCTGGACAACGACGATCCCGAGCCGGCGCGCTCGGGCCTTGAGACCTCGCTCGGCCTGTGGCGCGGCACCCCTTACTCCGACTTCGCCGAGCAGCAGTGGGCCGAGGCGGAGGTCAACCGGCTGGCCGAGCTGCGGCTGGTGGCCCGCGAGCGCCACGCCGACGCGGGCCTGCGCCTGGGCCTGCACGCCGAGACCGTGCCCGACCTGGAGGCCCTGACCGGCGAGCATCCGCTGCGCGAGGAGGGCTGGCGGCTGCTGGCCCTGGGCCTGTACCGCTGCGGCAGGCAGGGCGACGCCCTGGCCGCGCTGCGGCGGGCCCGCACGATGCTGGCCGACGAGCTCGGCATCGACCCGGGCCCCGCGCTGCGCAAGATGGAGTCCGACATCCTGTCCCAGGATCCAGGGCTGGAGCTGACGGTCCCGCAGCGGCAGCAGCGTTTCGCCGAGCCCGGCGGCACCTGGCCGCCGCGCGCCGAGAGCCCCGCCGTGGACGTCCCGCCGCTGCCCGCCGAGCCGTTCGTCGGCCGGGACGCCGAGCTGGCCCGGCTGACCGGCGCCGCGCCGCACGCCCTGTCCGGGCGCTTCACCGCCGCCGTGGTCGGCGGCGACCCCGGCGCGGGCAAGACCACGCTGGTGCGCCAGCTCGGCCAGGAGCTCGCCCGCCAGGGCTGGATCACCGCCTCGGGAGGCTGCCCCGACAGCAGCGCCACCCCGCCGGGCTGGGCGTGGGTGGAGGTCCTGCGCGCGCTGGTCGCGGTGCGCGGCGCCGGCGAGTACGGCCCGCTGCTCGCGCCGCTGCTGGACGACGCCGCCCCCGCCGACGAGGACGACCAGGCCTCCGGCGGCTTCCGGCTGCACCGCGCGGTCGGCGGCTACATCGCCGGCATCGCCCGCGACGCGCCCGTGCTGCTCACCCTGGAAGATTTGCACTGGGCCGACGACCAGACGCTCGCCATGCTGCGCGCGCTGCCCAGCCTGCTGGCCACCAGCCGGGTGCTGCTCGTGGTGACCTGCCGCGACGGCGAGCTCAACGACCAGCAGTCCGACGTGCTGGCGGCCCTGGCCCGGCTCGGGCCGGTGCGGGTAGGCCTGGAAGGGCTCGACCAGCAGGCCGTGGCCGAGCTGGTGCGCGCCACCTGCGTCCGCGAGGTCGACGAGGAGGCCTTGGGCACGATCGTCGAACGCACCGGCGGCAACCCCTTCTTCGTCCGCGAGACCGTCCGGCTGCTGGACTCCGAGTCCACCGGGGGCCGCGCCACCGCCGCCGAGGTCATCTCCGAGGTGCCCTCCGGCGTGCGCGACGTGCTGCGCCGCCGCATCGCCCGCCTTCCGGCGACGGCCCAGCAGATCCTGCTGCAGGCCGCGGTGATCGGCCGGGACGTGGACATCGACGTGCTGGTCGACATCTCCGGCGACGAGGACGCCGTCGTCGACGCCGTCGAGGCCGGACTGCTGGCCGGCCTGGTCACCGAGCCGGGGCCGGGCATGCTGCGGTTCGACCACGACCTGGTCCGCGACACGCTGTACTCCGACGCCTCGCGGCTGCGCAGGTCCCGCCTGCACGCGGCCGTCGCCTCGGTCATCGAGAGCCGGTCGCGGTCGGACGTGGCGGCGCTCGCCCACCACTACGACGCCGCCGGCACGGTGGAGACCGCGGCCAAGGCCGTCCACTACGCCGGCCTGGCCGCCGAGCAGGCCGAGCGGCGCTTCGCCCACCGGGAGGCCGCGACTCTGTGGGAGCGGGCCATCGCGGCGTTCGACCGCGCCCACCCCACGGGCGGGCCGCCCAAGGAGCGGCTGATGCTCCAGCTCCGGCTGATCAAGGCGCTGGCGCTGTGCGGCGACATGACGGCGGCACGGGCCCGCCGCCGCGAGGCGATGGACGCCGCCCTGCCGCTCGGCGACCTGGAGCTGACCGCGCGCATCGCCGCGTCGGTGGCCGTCCCCTACAAGGGCATCGCCCGCGACCTCACCCGCACCGCGTGGGAGATCGTCGACGTCACCGAGCGGGCGCTGATCGAGCTGCCGCCGAGCGAGCAGTCGCTGCGCGCGAGCCTGCTGGCCACTCTGGCGCTGGAGCTGGAGGGCTCGGCCACCGGACGCGGGTACGAGGCGTCGCTGGAGGCCGAGGAGCTGGCCCGGCAGAGCGGCGACCCGGCGCTGCTCGCCGTCGCGCTGAGCGGCCGGCTGCGCCAGTCGTACGTCATCACGGTGGTCGACGAGCGCGAGGCCATCGGCCGCGAGCTGCTGGAGGTCGGCGCCGCGTCCGGGCAGATCGCGGTGCGGGCGCTGGCCCATCTGGTGCTGATGGAGTGCGCGGCGGCGCGCGGCGACTTCGCCGAGGCCGACGCGCAGATGAGCTCCGCCGAGCGGCTGGCCAGGCGGTACGACCTGCCGGCGCCGTCCGCGGTGGGCGCCTGGTACGCCGGCATGCGCATGATGATCACCGGCGAGTACGCCGGCGCCGAGCGCGCCTACCGCGACGCCGCCCGGCTCACGGCGCGCGCCGGCATGCTGGAGGGCCGCCAGGACCTGCCGCTGATCACGACGTTCTGCCTGCACCTGGTGGACGGCAGGGCCGCCGACATGGTCGAGGCCCTGGAGGAGGCGCACCGGCGCGGCGCCAAGTGGACGCTGGACGCCTACGCCGTCGCGCTGGCCTCGGCGGGCCACGTCAAGGACGCGCGGGCGATCGCGGCCATCCGGCCCCCCGTCCGCGCCGACTTCCTGTACGAGCTGGCGACGACGTGGCGTGCGCTGGCCGGGATGCTGCTCGGCGACCGCGACCGCATGCAGGACGCCTACTCGACCCTCGGCCCGCTGTCGGACCGCATCGCGGGCGCCGGCACCGGTGTCGTTGCGCTGTGGCCGGTCGCGCAGACGCTCGGCGACCTCGCCATGCATCTCGGGCAGCCGGAGGACGCGCGCAGGCATTATGAGAAGGCGCTGGCGGTGGCCGAACGGGTCGGCGTCCCCCGCTGGGTCACGGCGGCGCGAAAGGGCCTGGGAACCGTCTGACCCGTCCCGCCTTCACCGGTGAAGGCAGGGGTCGGTGCCGGCGATCTGGGCGCGGCCCGGGCACCGGGCGGTGATCTGGGCGCGGCGTGCCGGTGCCGCGGCGCCGGCGTCACGGGACGCTGCGTGTTCTCGGCGCGGGGGGGCTGCGGCGTTGTGCTTCTCAAAGCGGTCATACCGGTCTTTGCCGCGTGCCGGCCGGGCCGCGCCGGTCCGGCCGGCACGTGGCTCCGGGGTGCTGCCCTCAGCAGGTGACCTTGAACCTCTCGCCGGCGATCGTCCGGCCGCCGGTCGCCGCGAGCTCGACGCGGTACCAGCCCGGGGCGCCGGCGACGCGGGGGCGCCACTCGACGGTGCGCGGCCCGCCCAGAACCCGGCCGGCGCCGGAGACCTCGACGGTCTTCCACGCGTGGCGGCCGGGGTTCCAGCGCCGCAGGCTCCACTCGTAGGCGGCGGCACGGCCGGCGCCGCCGGCCAGGAAGCTCTGCGCGTGGTAGGCGCGCGGGCAGGGCGCGCCGGGCTCCGCGGCGCCGACCGTCACCAGGCCGGGCCTCGGCGCGCGGCCCATCTCGACCGGCATGGCCTGGGCGGACAGGGTGACGGTCCTGACCTGCTCGCCGGCGGCCGTTTCGCCGGCCCGCGCCGGGACGGCGGGCCCGCCGGTGGCCGCCACGCCGAAGTAGGCGCCGCAGAAGGCCAGCGTCGCGATCAGCAGCTTGAAGACGCTCGCCACGCCGCTTGCCATGATCGGCGCCAGACGGCGTACCGGCTCCATGCTGCGCCCCGCTCTCATGCCCCGCCCCTTTCGTTCACCCTCAGGTGTACGCGGGGCTGGTTGTGTCCTACTTGCCGTCCGCTTGCAGTCGCGACGGGGGCCGGTGCGGGGGCCGGGATCGCGCGGGCGGAAAGTACCACGATCGCCGCCCGGGCATCTCGCGTCAATGCGCATGCCCAGATTGGTGGGCATGGGATCATAACGGGATGCGCATGGCGGTTCTCCCTATCCTGGTAGCGGCCCTGATCACGGCCGGCCCGGCCGGCCCGGCCCTCGCGGGCACGGCGCCGCGCCCCCCGGCCGCCCTCACGGCGCCCGTGAAAGCGGCTGGGGCGACGATGTCCACCACCGCCCCGGCCGCCGGAACCGTGAGCGCCACGACCGCCGCTCCCTCCACGAGCGCGACCCTCGCCGCGCTGCCCGCGCGCGGCCGGGCCGGCGCGGCGGCGGTCACGGCGAAGGAGGCCTACCTGGTCGACGTCACCGCCGGAACGGTCGAATACGCCAGGCGCCAGACCCGCCGGGTTCCCGTGGCCAGCCTGACCAAGGTCATGACCGCGTACGTGGTGCGCCGCTCGGCGTCGCTGGACGACCTCGTCACGGTGTCCAAGGACGACGTCAGGCACGCCGCCGCGAACGGCGCCACCCACGCCGGGCTGCGGGCCGGCGAGCGGCTGACCGTGCGCGACATGCTGTACGCGCTGATGCTGCCGTCCGGGGCGGACGCCGCCAACGCCCTCGCGCGGCGCTACGGACCGGGCGTGAAAGGCTTCGTGGCGAAGATGAACCGCGCGGCCAAGACCCTCGGCATGCGCGACACCCTGTACAAGAACGCCGACGGGCTGCCCAAGCCCGGCGGCGACCGCTCCACCGCGCAGGACCAGGTGAGGCTGGCCAACGCCGTTCTGGCCGACCCGGTCATCGCCACCATCGCCCGCACCCCGCGGTACGCGACCGGGAAGACGGCGGCGCACCGCGCCCACGTCTGGCGCAACACCAACCGCCTGCTGCCCGACGAGGCACAGGGGCTGAAGACCGGCTACACACGCCCGGCCGGCTACTGCCTGCTGTTCACCTCGGTGCGCGGCGGCCACACGCTGGTCGGGGCGGTCCTCGGCGACAGGAGCGACGCCGCCCGCTACGGCAGCGCCCGGGTCCTTCTCGACGGGGCGAGCGCGAACGGCGTCTGAGGCTCGCGGAGAATGGGTTCCGGGAGGTGTGCGGGTGGAATCTGACGGGGTCCTCGACTCCCCCAGCCTCGTCGAGCTGTCGATGCGGCGGCTGCGTCACGAGATACTCAGCGGGGCGCTGGCCCCGGGCGAGCGACTGATCGAGGAGCAGCTCACCCAGCGCTTCGGAACCAGCAGGGCGCCGCTGCGCGAGGCGCTGCGCTCGCTCGCGCAGCAGGGCCTGGTCGAGCACCTGCCCCGGCGCGGGGTCCGGGTGGCCGAGCTGTCCAGCAAGGACGTCGACGAGCTGTTCGGGCTGCGCGACGTGCTGGAGCGCTACGCGGTGTGGACGGCGCTGCCCCCGTCGGGGGCGCACGACCTGTCGGGGCTGGCCGAGGCGCTCGAAGGCATGCGCGGGGCGGTCGAGGCGGGGGACGCCCTGGCCGAGAACGAGGCGCACCGGCGGTTCCACATCGCGCTGGTGGCGCTGGCGGGCCACCGCCAGTTGCTGCTGGCGTACGAGCCGGTGGTGTCCAAGCTGCAGCTGTACATGGCGGCCAACCTGCGCAGGGAGGCCGAGCAGCGCACGCCGTCGGAGGGGGTGGTGCGCCACCGGCGCCTGTACGAGGCGGTCGCCTCGGGCGACCCCGCGACGGTCGTCGCGGCCCTCGCCGCGCACGGAGCCCGCACCTACATCGGCTGACCTGGAAAGCGGCGGAGACCCACCCGCTCCAGGCACCACACTCGGCGCGCTCCCGGCCCCGGCGTTCGAGGGGGCCCCGGCGTTCGAGGGGGCCCCGGCGTTCGAGGGGGCCCCGGCGTTGAGGGGGCCCCGGCGTTGAGGGGGCCCCGGCGTTGAGGGGGCCCTGGCGTTCGAGGGGGCCCTGGCGTTGGAGGGACCCTGGCGTTCGAGGGAACCCCGGCAGGAGGCCGGCGAACCCCGGCCCGAGACGGCCGCGCCCCGTACCCGGGCAGAGCGGCTAACAGAAGCGTAACCGGGCCGAAGAACCCCCGACACAATTCTGTCGACAATCGACAAGGGAGGAATCGGAGGAACGGAGGCCAACGTGTCCGATCCGCTTCTCGTCGAGGCCCAGCCGTATCCCTACGGCTTCGACCCCGCGCACACCGCCCTGCTGGTCATCGACATGCAGCGCGACTTCGTCGAGCCCGGCGGCTTCGGGGAGAGCCTGGGCAACGACGTGACCCTGCTCCAGGACGTCATCCCCCCGCTGCGCGAGGTGCTCGCCGCCACCCGGTCCGCCGGCGTGCCCGTGGTGCACACCCGCGAGGGGCACCTGCCCGACCTGTCCGACTGCCCGCCCGCCAAGCTGCGCCGCGGCGCGCCCTCGATGCGCATCGGCGATCCCGGCCCGTACGGGCGCATCCTGGTCCGCGGCGAACGCGGCCACGACATCATCGACGAGCTCGCCCCGATCGCGGGGGAGCTGGTCATCGACAAGCCCGGGAAAGGCGCCTTCTACGCCACCGGGCTGGACGAGATCCTGCGCGACATGGACGTCCGCAGCCTGGTCGTCACCGGCGTCACGACCGAGGTGTGCGTGCACACCACCGTCAGGGAGGCCAACGACCGGGGCTACGAGTGCCTGGTGCTGTCGGACTGCGTGGGCTCCTACTTCCCGGAGTTCCAGCGCCACGGACTCGACATGATCGCGGCACAGGGCGGCATCTTCGGGTGGGTCGCCCCCTCCGGCCACTACCTCAAGGCACTAGAAGCGCGGAGCGCACGATGACCACGACCACCACCCCCCTGTCAGCCCCGCCGCGCCTGCCCTGGTGGGTCGGCGGGGACACCAACGCCTTCTTCGGTCTCGGCTTCAACGTCATGGTGAACGTGCTGGTGCTGAGCGGCCTGTGCCTCGGCGTCGTGCACCTGCCCGGCGCGCAGGTCTTCGGGGTCATCCTGCCGGCGATGGGCATCCAGCTCCTGATCGGCAACCTCTACTACACCTACCTGGCCCGGCGGCTGGCCCGCCGTGAGGGCCGCGACGACGTCTGCGCGATGCCGTACGGGCCGAGCGTGCCGCACATGTTCATCGTCGTCTTCGTGATCATGCTGCCCACGTACTTGACGACGAAGAATCCCCTCACGGCGTGGGCCGCCGGGCTGGCGTGGTGCTTCATCATCGGCCTCATCGTGGTGATCGGTGCGTTCGTCGGCCCCTACATCCGCCGGTTCACGCCGAGGGCGGCCATGCTCGGCACGCTCGCGGGCATCTCGATCGCCTTCATCGCCATGCGTCCCGCCGCGCAGATGTGGGAGGCCGCCTGGATCGCGCTGCCGGTGCTGGTGATCATCCTGGTCGGCTTCTTCACCGACCTGCGCCTGCCGGGCGGCATCCCGGTCGGCCTGGCCGCGCTGCTCGCGGGCACCGCCATCGCCTGGATCGGCGGGTACATGAACCCGGCCGACGTCGGCCGGGCCGCCGGCGACATCGCGGTCAGTCTGCCCTCCTTCAACCTCGGCCGGCTGCTCGACGGGCTGCGCGAGGTGTCGCCGCTGCTGGCCACCGCGATCCCGCTCGGCATCTACAACTTCACCGAGGGCATGAGCAACGTCGAGAGCGCCGCCGCCGCGGGCGACTCCTACAACCTGCGGTCGGTCCTGCTCGCCGACGGCGCGGGCGCGGTGGTCGGCTCGATGCTCGGCTCGCCGTTCCCGCCCGCGGTCTACATCGGCCACCCGGGGTGGAAGTCGGCCGGCGGCCGCAGCGGCTACTCGATGGCCAGCGGCGTCGTGATCGCGGCCTTCTGCTTCCTCGGCATGTTCTCGCTGCTCGGGGCGGTGTTCCCGACGCCGGCGATCGTGCCCATCCTGCTGTACATCGGGCTGCTCATCGGCGCCCAGGCGTTCCAGGCCGTGCCGCGGGCGCACGCCGTCGCCGTCGTGCTGGCGATCATCCCGAACATCGCCGCCTGGGCGCAGGGCTACATGGACAACGCGCTGGCGGCGGCGGGCACCAGCGCCCAGAAGGTCGGGTACGCGGCCATCGCGCAGAGCGGCACGGTCTACGAGGGCACGGCCCTGCTCGGCGGCGGGGCGGTGCTCGCCGGGCTGGTGCTGGGCTCGATCGCCGCGTTCATCATCGACCGCTCGTTCCTGTGGGCCGCCGCGTACGCGGGCATCGGGGCGGCGCTGTCGTTCGTCGGCCTGATCCACGGCGAGCGGGTCGCGTGGAACGCGGGCGGCCAGATCGCCCTGGGCTACCTGTTCGCCGGGCTGGTGCTGCTGGCCTTCGCCTTCCTACGTCCGGCCGGGGCCGAGGACGCCGCGACCGCCCCGCCCGCCGCCGAGCCCGTGGCCGCCGAGGTGCCCGCGGCCTCATGACCCCCGGCCGACCCGCCGGCGGCACGCGGACGGCGGCGCCCACGACAGAGGGATCCGATGACCATCTCGCTCGATCTCGCGCACCTGGCCCGTGGGTACCGCGACGGGTCGCTCACCCCGGCCGGCGTGGCCGCGGAGGTGCTCAGGCGCATCGCCGCCCGCGGCGACGACCACGTGTGGATCACCCTGCGGCCGGCGGCGGACCTGCTCGGCGACGCCGCCGAACTGGCCCGCCGCTGGCCGGACCCCGGCTCGCGCCCGCCGCTGTACGGGGTGCCCTTCGCCGTCAAGGACAACGTGGACGTGGCCGGGCTGCCGACCACGGCGGCCTGCCCGGCCTACGCCTACGTGCCCGAGCGCGGCGCGCCGCTGGTCGAGCGGCTACTCGCGGCCGGGGCGCTGCTGGTCGGCAAGACCAACCTGGACCAGTTCGCCACCGGGTTGTCCGGCGCCCGCAGCCCGTACGGCACGTGCGAGTCGCCGCTGGTGCCCGGCCTGATCTCCGGCGGGTCCAGCTCGGGCTCCGCGGTCGCGGTGGGCGCCGGGCTGGTGACCTTCGCCGTGGGCACCGACACGGCCGGGTCGGGCCGGGTGCCGGCCGCCCTCACCGGCACCACCGGGATCAAGCCGAGCCGGGGTCTGGTCAGCACGCTGGGCGTCGTGCCGGCGTGCGCGTCGCTGGACTGCCCGAGCGTCTTCGCCCGGTCGGCCGCCGACGGGCTCGCGGTGCTGTCGGTGATGGCGGGTCCCGAGCCCGCCGACCCGTGGTCGCGCCCGCTGCCCGTGCCCTCCCCGGCGCCGCCCGCCGTCGGCGCGATGCGCGTCGGGGTGCCCGAGCACCTGTCGTTCTTCGGTGACGACGCCGCCGAGGCCGCGTTCGCCGAGGTGGTGAAGCGGCTCGCCGGGCTCGGGCACCGGATCGTCCCGGTCGACCTCGACCCGTTCCTCGCCGCGGGACGGCTGCTGTACCAGGGGCCGTGGATCGCCGAACGGCTCGCCGCGGTGGGCGAATTCGCCGCCCGTCACCCCGGCGAGCTGCACCCGGTCACCCGCGAGGTGCTCGGCGGCGGCGCCGGCCTCAGCGCGGTCGACGCCTTCGAGGGCCTGTACCGCCTGCGGGCGCTGCGCGCGAAGACCCGGCGGGCGTGGGCGGCGATGGACGCGCTCGCCCTGCCGACGGTGCCGACGACCTTCACCGTCGCCGAGATGCTGGAGAGCCCGATCGACCGCAACACCGTCCTCGGGCACTACACGACCTTCGCCAACCTGCTCGACCTGGCGGCGGTCGCGGTGCCCGGCGGCATGACGGCGGCGGGCCGCCCGCACGGCCTCAGCCTGCTGGCCCCGGCCGGCGCGGACGCCCTTCTGGCCGGCCTGGCCGACGCCTTCCAGTCGCCCGCCGAGGCCACCACGCCATCCGGCGGCGACGCGACCGCGGGTGCCTCCGGCGCACGGCCCGGCGACTCTGGGACGGACATCTCGTCCTCACCCGCCGAGGCCCCGGAGACGGCGACGGGCGTCCATGATGGCGGACAGAAGGTGCTGGCCGTCGTCGGGGCGCACCGGCTCGGGCAGCCGCTGCACGGCCGGCTCGCCGCGCTCGGCGCCGCCGGCCTCGGCACGGTCATGACCGCGCCGCTCTACCGGCTCTACGCGCTGGACGGCGGCGAGCCGGCGCGTCCCGGCCTGGTGCGCCGGCCCGGCGCGGGCGTCGCGGTCGAGGTGGAGCTGTACGAGCTGGGCACGCAGGCGCTCGGCACGCTGCTGGCCGACACCGGGCCGCCGCTGACGCTCGGCACCGTCGACCTCGCCGACGGCCGCCGCGTCCTCGGCTTCCTGTGCGAGGCGTACGCCGCCGAGTCGGCGAAGGACATCAGCGCCCACGGAAGCTGGCCGGCCTACCTTCTCGCGACGGCGCGCACCCCGCGATAGCGGGACCGTGTCTTCCAGACCGAGGACCCGCGAGGAGCGACGCGGTCGGGTCTCACTTCAGCTTGCGCATCTTCGCGGCGGCCCGCTCGGCCAGGCTCCGGATGAAGGCCGCGCTCGGCGCCTTCTCGCCGTGCCGGCTCAGGATCATCAGTGTCCTGTTGGATCTGGCCAGTACCAGCACCTGGTTCGCGCCGTACACGCGCGCGCCGTTCTGCGTGAACGTGACCGTGATGAACCAGCCCCGGGTCTCCGTTGCAACGGAGGGGAACGCCATGCGCTGGACCGTGACGACCGCGGTCAGCTCTGGAGGCTCGCTGGTGTACCACAGCGTGAACCGGCCGCACCGGCGGAGCGTCGCGGCGGCGTCGGCCAGGGCGCGCTTCGGGGAGCCGGACTTGTAGTACCGGAGCGTCTCCACGATGTACGGGCCGGTGTCACCGCCGCTGAAGGCCACGTCCGCGTAACGCACCCTCCGATCGCGGTGAAGGGGGAACTGCAGTTCGTCCAGGGTCTGGGCGCAGGGCTTGGAGTCGGTCGAGTCGTACGCCGTGTACTTCGGAGTCCACCTGAGATACCCGCTGGGCACGTCCGAGAGGTCGAGCAGCGCTCCGGCGAGGTTCGGGACGGGGCGCACCGCCGCCGTCCGGTCGACGCCGGCGTGGGCGGGCGCCGGCGCGAGGACCACGGCCGTCACCACGAGAGAACCGGCGGCGCGGCGGACGAGCATGCTCTTGGCGTTCATGATTCCTCACTCGGTCAGAAGGGGGAACGGGGGTGTGGGGGTGGCCGGAGGGGTCTCGACGGTCTCCGGATACCGCTTGATCAGGTCGCAGCGCCGCACCAGCAGCCGCCAGGCGTCCATGGCGGTCGCGTGCGAGCGCGTGCGGGCGCTGAGCGACATGAGCCCGCCCGCCCGGCGCAGATGGGAGTCGGGCGCCGTTCGGAGGAAGTCGCCCAGCCGGGCCCGGGTGTCGTGGTCACCGCGGTCGCCCAGCGCCCGGATGCCGACGGCACGCAGCCACAGGCAGACGGCCTCGGGTTCGTTCGACTCGGGGAGCGCGGCGGCCGACCATTGGGCCACAGGACGCGCGCCCACCGCGCCGGTCGCGACGGCGCCGAGGAACACCAGCGACAGCAGGAGTCCCCCCGCCGCCCCGGCGAACCACGACCAGGGGGCGCGGCGGAGCGGCAGGAGCACCGCACAGCAGGTCAGCGCCACCGCCGCGAGCACCCCGGCCTCCCAGGGCTCGATCACGAGACCCGCCAGGGAGGCGGGACGCCACTGATCGACCGCCGCGAACCGGGCCGCGAGGAACCAGGTGCCGAACACGCCACCGAACACCACAGCGGTGGCCAATGCCATCGGGCGCCATGCCCTCGGCCCGCCTCCGGGCAGGCGCGCGGCGGCCGCCAGCGCGACCCAGTTGAGCACCAGCGCTGTCACCAGCGGAAGACCCGCCGCGAGGCAGATCGCGGTCAGCGGGTCGCCCTCCAGGAACGTGAGCTGCGCGGTCGACTCGGGCACCGAGGTGAACACGACGGTCCAAGGCGCGCTCCCCCTCGGCGCCAGGATGGAGCCGAGGACCACTCCCGTGCCCAGAGCGACCCCCGGGAGGACCACCCGCGTTCGCCGGACGCCGGCCTCGACGTCGTGCAGCACCGAGCGCCACACGGCCAGGCCGACCACGCCGGCGATGGGCAGCGCGACCACGAACGCGGCGATCCAATAGGCGACGAGTTCGGGCTCCGGGAGCAGTGCTTGCACCGGAGCGGCCAGTTCCAGGATGGCCACGCCGCCTGCGACGCCGGTCGCGAACGCCTCCGGCACGGAGGTCCGCATGGTCAGGCCCGGATCCAGCACGATGCGGCGCCGGTCCGGGAGCGTGGGATGCAGCCGGATCGGCCAGGAACGCTGGGCGGCCGACGTCTTCAGCAGTTCGAGCAGTGTCGCCCGGTGCTTCGTGCTCGCCCGCAGGTCGGCGTCGTGCTCGCGGGCCCGTAGCACGCCGGCGAACGTGGCCACGACCAGCGACACCAGCAGCACCAGCCGCCAGCCGAGCGCCAGGCGGATCGGCGGATCGATCCGCATCGCGGCCGAGGCGGCCACGGCGACGGCCATGACCAGCAGGAAGGAGCCGGTGGCGAAGAGGGCGAGGATCGACCGGTCGACGTCGCGGTTCTGCAGATGCCCGAGTTCGTGGGCGAGAAGCGCCCGCACCTCCGCGGGGCCCTTGAGGAGGCTCAGCCGCAGGTTCGCCGGGAGCAGGACACGGTGTCGAGGCCGGCGGCCGTAGACGAACATGGTCCACTCGTTGTCCCGCCTCCTGCGCACCGGCTCCGGGACGGCCGGAAGCCCCGCCGCGTCGACGGTCTCCCGTAGTTCCTCCGGCCAGTCGCCCAGCCGGTCGGCCTTCTGCCACCAGGTCACCACGACGGGCGCCGAGAGGTAGCCGAGGACGGTGAGGGCCGCGATCAGCAGCAGGCCCGCCATCGGGGTCAGCGACTGCAGGATCAGGACCCGGGACGTGCAGGCCACCAGGTCGGCTCGCGCCGCGGCGCACTGTTCGTTGGCGGCACGCCAGCCGTCCTGACCCCAGACCAGGAACAGATAGCCGGCGAAGTACGAGCCCGCCGCCACGGTCAGGAACAGCAGCCGCAACCGCCCCGTGGTCGGCGGGGGCAGCGCGAAGGTGCCGGCGGCGCGGTCGTGGGCCGCTTGGCCGCCGGGCGTGCGGCCGTCCTGTAGGTCGTCCGGCGGATCGTGGCCACCGGCCGGCTCCCCGGACCCGCCCGGTGACGCCGAGGGCTCCCCGCGGCCGCCACCGTGTCGGGGGGCCGCGAAGGGCGGCGGGCGCGGAGGGTCGGCGGCCGACATCTAGCCGTCCTTCTGCGGCCCGCCGTCGGGGCCATGCCCCGTGTCCGTCTCGAGCAGCACGCTCAGGACTGTCTGCATGAGGAGCCGGGCCCTGGTCTCGGGCACGCCCGCCGCGCGCGCGTCGCTGTAGGCCTTGCCGGCGAGCCACTGGCAGCGCTCCACGCTCAGCGGCGGGAGGGGGTCGGTGGCGAGCGCCTGCGCGTCGCGGCGGGCGCGGGCGCGCCGGCCGATCCGGCCGAACAGCAAGCGCGCACCGGTGCGCGCCCCGTCGCCGATCTCGTCCTTCATCGCGTCGGCCAGCGCGCCGCCGACGAACGTCGCCACCAGGGGCGCCCATTCGGCGAGTTGCGGGATGATGCCCCCGCCGAGCATTTGCTCGCGCCGACGATTGAGGCGGGTGGGATTGGCCGCGTAAAGGCTCCAGGCTTCCGGCAGGTAGGGGAGCTCGTCGGGATCGAGGCGGGCGACCACGGCCTCGATGACCTGGTATCCCGTTCGTGGGTGCGTCATCGGAGCACTCCGAAGTAGGGCCAAGCACATTGACTGTTCATTACGTGATGCGACAATGACCACAATGTCGCGACAGGCCGCGACAGCACAAGCCAGGACACCATTAAGGGCGAGACTTAACAGTAATGATTACTCTTTCGCTGACAATAGTACTATTGCTGGACGCGGCTCATTTTGTCCGTCATCAGGTAATTTAGACGCCATAAACCCGGACTTCCGGCGCGTAACCGCAGGACCTCCGCCCGCCACCGGCCCGGAGAGCACCCTCCGCACCCAACCCAGAGCAAGACACAAACCCGGATACGCACGGCCCCATACCCTGCGGCGCCACGTCTCGCAAAGCGGACGGGCCGCCGTCCGCCCCGCCTGTCAGGTGAGAGCGGCCGGAGATCGGGTGAGTTCGTGGCAGGCGATGGCGGCGGCGGCGACCACGTTGAGGGAGTCGACGCCGAGGTCCATCGCGGCGGGACTCATGGGGATGCGCACCGCCTCGTCCGCCTCGCGCAGCCAGCGGGAGGACAGGCCGTCGCCCTCGGAGCCGAGGAGCAGCGCCACCCGGCCGCCGACGGCGGCGGCCTCCAGCGGCGTGGCCGAAAGGTCGGGGGTGAGCGCCAGGGTGCGGAAGCCCGCCTCGCGCAGCTCGGCGAGCCCGGCGTGCCAGTTGGTCATGCGGGCGTACGGGACGGCGAACACCGCGCCCATGGAGACCTTCACCGAGCGCCGGTACAGCGGGTCGGCACAGCGCGGCGACAGGATGACGGCTTCGACGCCGAGCGCGGCGGCGCACCGGAAGATGGCGCCCACGTTGCCGTGGTCGACCAGGTCCTCAAGAACGAGCACCCGCCGCGGGAGTGGTGGAGTCGGGGCCGGGGGCGCGGGGGTGAAGCGGGGGTCGCCCGGGGCGGTGAACCGGCCGGCGAGCAGGTCGCTCACGGCGGGGAGCTCCAGGCGGGCCATGGAGGCGAGCGCCCCGCGGTGCACGGCGAAGCCGGCGATGCCGCCCATGACCTCCTCCGACACCAGGTAGACGCGGGCCTCGCCCAGCACGTCGGCCAGCCCGGCGAGCCACCTCGGCGTGGTGAGCACCGACCTGACCGGGTATCCGGCCGCGACGGCCCGCCGGATGACCTTCTCGCCCTCGGCCATGAACAGGCCGCGCTCGGCCTCCAGGCTCTTGCGCAGCTCGACGTCGCGCAGGCGCACATAGTCGGCCAGCCGGGGGTCGGCGGGGTCCTCCACGGTGATGAGCTCAGGCACGCCTCAAGCGTATGACCCGCGCGAGCTGCCACAGCAGGGCGTAGACGGTCAGCACCGCGCACAGCCCCACGACCAGGCCGACGCCCGTCTTGGCGAGCACGCCGGCCCAGCCGTACAGGGGGTTCGGCGGGTCGACGAATGTCCACAGGGCGGCCGCGCAGCACGCGCCGCCGGCCGCGCCGGCGAGCACGCCCCACCGCGCCCGCGCCGTGAGCTCCGGCCGTCCCGCGACTCCCGCAGGCGCTGTCAGCTCCGGCCGTCCCTCGACTCCCGCCCGCGCGGTGAGCCGCGGCCGCACGCCGACCGGCCCCAAGCCGGGGACCTCGGGCCGGGGGGCGGTGCGGGCGGCGCGCAGGTAGCGCAGGACCCACCAGACGGTCAGCGCGAGGCCGAGCACGGAGGAGGCGTACTGCGCCACCTGCGAGCCGTTCAGCCAGCCCACCACCGGCGCGGTCATCCATGCCCAGCCCCAGAGCGCGGCTCCCCACTCGTGGGTGAAGGAGTCCCACAGCACGTGCGTGGCCGCGCCCGCCGCCGCGCCGAGCGCTATGGCGGGGAAGCGCCGCCAGGCCGGTCCGGGCAGCGCGGCGACGCGCGCGGCCAGACGGGGGGGCAGCAGCGCGGTCAGCGGGTCGCGCAGGACGAACTGCAGCAGCGCCAGCAGGACGAACACCGCGGCGACGTCGTCGGTGACCACCCCGGCCGGCGAGTGCCACCGGCTGTAGTTCGAAAGGTACGGCAGGAACATCGGCAGGTCGGGGACCATCGCCCCCACGCCGAGCGCCCAGGGATCGAGCACCTTGCGCACCCGCGGCGAGCCGATCAACGGGATGACCACGGCGACGTGGGCGGGGGTGAAGGGCAATGAAATCTCCTCCATGGACGGCCCGCCGGCCGTCCATGGCCGCGCGCCGACGACGGCAGGGCACCGTGTGCGACCGGTAGACTACGCAGCGCTGTCGGATCGGCTTTCAGGTGATCGGGGGCCATGGTGCCAGATCCGGGTACGCGGGCGCGTCCCTCGGCCGCGCCGCAGTTCCTGCGCGACGCGCGGCTGGCCAGGCGGCTGTCGGTCGCGACGCTTGTCTGGCTCGGCGCTGAGAGCTCCTTCGGCCTGGCGGCGGGGCTGTCGGCCCACTCGGTGGCGCTCATCGGCTGGGGCTGGGCGTCCCTGGTCGAGGCGCTGGCGAGCCTCATCGTCATCTGGCGCTTCACCGGGCGCCGGCTCCACTCGGCCACCGCCGAGTCGCGCGCGCAGCGGGCCGTGGCGGTCAGCTTCTGGGTTCTCGCGCCCTATCTCCTGGCCCACGTGGCCTATGACCTTCGCGAGGGTCAGCGGCCGGCGTCCACGGCGCTGGGCATCGCCGTCACCACGATCAGCCTGGTCAGCATGCCGCTGCTCGGGCTGGCCAAGCGACGGCTCGGCGCGCGCCTGGGCTCGGCGGCCACCGCCGGCGAGGGCACGCAGAACATGCTGTGCGCCCTGCTGGCCGCGGGGGTGCTGGCGGGGCTGACCGCCACCTCCCTCGGCTGGTGGTGGCTCGACCCGGCCGTCGCCGTCGCGCTGGCCGCGGTGGCGGTGCGCGAGGGCGGCAGGGCCTGGCGCGGCCACTGCTGCCGCCACTGAACGATGACCACGGCGAGCCGGAGGCCCTGAGCGCGCAGCGCGGCGGCCACCAGCGGCGCGGTGCCCGGGTCGGCGAGGGCCCGGCAGACCCGTCCCGCGATGGCGACCTCGCGCACGCAGTCGGACTCCCAGAGGGCGCGGCGCACCTCGTCCGGGCAACCGGGGTGGTCGGCCTCGATCAGCAGCAGATCGGGCCGCCGCTCCGCCGGCCCCCGGCCGGTGGGCCCCGCCAGGGCCGTCACCTCCGGCGTGGCACGTGCCTCGACGAGCGTCGACACGAGTGTCACCCCCTGCCCCGGGCCGCCCCCGGCCCCCTACGGCTCCGCGACCGAGCACCAGAAATCGCGATATACCGTGACACGATACATCGCGTTCGCGCGACGTCAAGATGTATCGCGAAATACAGGCATCAACCACCGGATTGTGCCCCGAATCCGGTCATCGCCGCAGCAAAAGATCGGTTTTGCCGGTATAAAGCTTGACGCTATGGTTCCGTAAGCATTACCCGACATCTCCCTATATGGTCGCTGCGAAGCGCGCCACCGTACCCCTGAAGATCGACACCTAAGAGGACATCGTGGGTGGACGCCACCGGACAGACGAGCTTGAGGGCGGCTACAACCCTTATCACGAGCCGTCAGGCCGCCGCCGCGGGGGCCGGGGCAAGGTGCTGGTGCCTCTGGCGGGCGCCGTCGCGCTCGCCGTACTGCTGGGCGTCGCCGCCTATGTGATCATGAGCCGCGACAAGGCCTGCGGCGACGGCACGGTCGCGCTCAAGGTGGTGGCCTCCCCCGACATCGAGCCGGCGATCAGCAAGATCGCCGCTGCCTACAACAAGAAGGCCGCTCCGGCGGACGGCGCGTCCTGCGTGCAGGTCGCGGTCTCCGGCAGCGACCCCGCGGGGGTGACCAACGCCCTGGCCGGCACCGGGGCGACCACCGGCAAGTTCGACGGCGACGTGTGGATCCCGGACTCCAGCCTGTGGGTCGCCAGGCTGCGCTCCAGCCCCAAGGGCGAGGGCATCCCCGAGCCCACCGGCTTCGTCGCCCGCTCCCCGGTGGTGCTGGCCGCGCCCAAGCCCGTGGTCGAGAAGCTGCGCAGCGCCTTCGGCGAGCCGAGCTGGAGCGGGCTGATGTCGGCGGCGAACGCCGCGACGCCCGACGGCCTCGGCCGCAAGATCCGCGTGCTGCCGCTGGACCCCACGCTCAACGCCGCGGGGATGTGCGCCCTGCTGGCCGGGTCCGGGGTGCTCCAGGCGTCCGGCGCGGGCGAGGACCAACTGGTGGGCGTGCTCAGGCAGTTGTCGGAGAGCGCGGTGAACTCGCCGGGCAACATGTTCGCCAGCATGGCCAAGCCGTCCTCCCGTGCCCCGATCGGCATCGCCTCCGAGCAGGAGATCTGGTCCAACAACGACAAGAGCAAGCCCGGCGAGGTCGTGGCGCTCTATCCGGCCGAGGGCACGATCAGCCTCGACTACCCGGTCGTCGTGACCGCGAAGGACGAGCAGAAGCGGCAGGCCGCCAAGGAGTTCACCGCCGCGCTGACCGCCGCCGACGCCAAGAAGACCATCCGCGAGTACGGCTTCCGCACGCCCGACGGCAAGGCCGGCGGCGCCATCAGCCAGGCCAACGGGCTGAACCCGGCGACCCCGCGGTCCCTGAAGATCCCGGACGCGGCCACGGTGACGCGGCTGTCGCAGGCGTGGTCCCGGCTGAAGCTGGGTGGCCGGCTGCTGGCTCTGCTGGACATCTCGGGCACCATGGCGCTGCCCGCGGTGGGCGCGCCGGGCGACCGCATGCGGCTGATCGCCCAGACGGCCATCGAGGGCCTGAAGCTGTTCCCCGACAAGACCGAGGTCGGCACCTGGGTGTTCTCCACCAACCTCAACGGCAAGGGCGTCGACTATCGCGAGGCGGTGCCGGTGGGGCCGCTCGGGGCCAAGCTGAACGGCGCCACTCGTCGCGAGGCGATCTCACAGTCGCTGCAGCAGATCAAGGCCAAGCCGACCGGCGACACCGGTCTCAACGACACGCTGGCCGCCGCCTACGACAAGATGAAGGCCGAGTACGAGGCCGACAAGATCAACACGATCCTCGTCTTCACCGACGGCGTCGGCAACGACGACCCCGAGGGCGGCATCAGCAACGCGGCGATACTCAAGAAGCTGCGGCAGGAGTTCGACCAGACCCAGCCGATCAGCATCATCATCGTGGCGCTCGGCGCCGACGACGCGGCGGGCCGGCGGCAGATGCAGGCCATCGCCAAGGCCACCCAGGGCCAGGCGTTCTTCCCCAACAACGCCCTGGAGATCCGCAAGGTGTTCCTGGAGGGCATCTCCCGGCGCCTGTGCGCCCCACGTTGCGGCACCGACGGGGGCGGCTCGCAGTAGTAGCCGCGCGGACGGCCCATGCGCCCGGCCCGGTCCTTGAGGATCCGGAGCCGGGCGTTCGCCGTTGATCCCTCGCGACGTCCCGCCGTCCGGACCACCGCCGCGGTCTCCCGGACGACCGCCGGCAGGCCGACCGCCCGGCATCCGGCGGCTGCGACATGTGCGCTTCCGGGACGGCCGCCGCCGCTTCGCCGTCCCGCGGCCGTGCGGGGCCGATCCGAAACGCCTGCGCGGGCGGTCGCCCGAAACGCCGTGCCGTCACGTTTCGTCAGCGGAATCGCTACCGACGGTGAGGGATCTTCACCCCCTCTCACGCAGACGTCACACTGGTTCCAGCAGACTCCTCAATCCCTATTTTCCCAGGTCATACCCGCTGATTATTGTTTATTTCCGGGTGAACCCTCTGAAGGAAGCGGACGTCCTACGCGTGTGGGCCTGGCGCGGGCAGGGGAAATTCTCGCGATCGTGCGTGACCGAAGCCAGGTACCCGTCCTGCGGGGGAGGAAGATTCGTGCCCGGATGGCCGAGCGTCGGCCGTGCCGACGACCAGCGACTGGTGGAGCGTCTGCGCCAGGCGGACAGCCGCGCGGCGGACGGTCTCTACGACGCCTATGCCGACCGACTGAACGACTATGCCCACTCACTACTGCGCGACACCGACGCCGCCGCCGACTCCGTCCACGACGCGATCGTCACCGCCCACGGCCGCATCGGCGTCCTGCGTGAGCCGGCCCGCCTGCGGGCCTGGCTGTACGCGCTGACGCGCTACCAGTGCGGCACCCGCCGCGGCCGGACCCCCGCGCACGGCACCGACACCGAGCAGTACCTGCCGGGGGACGAGGAGGACCCCGAGCTGGCGGAGATCGTGCGGGAGTCCCTGGACGAGCTCGCGCCCAAGGACCGCGACGCGCTGGTGCTGGGCGTGCGGCACGGGCTGGCCGCCTCGGACATCGGCGCCGTGCTCGGGCTCACCTCGCGCCAGGCCGGGACGCGCCTGGAGCGGGCCCGCGACCACTTGGAGAACGCGGCGGCCGCCGTGGTCCTGGCCAGGAGCGGGCGTGCGCACTGCCCCGACCTGTCGGCCCTGCTGGACTCCATCGAGGGGCCCCTGCCGCAGCAGCTGCGGCGGCGCATCACCCGGCACATCATCGGCTGCAAGGAGTGCACCGAGGGCCGCCGCCGCCGGGTGTCGGCCGAGCGGCTGCTGGACTCGGTGCCGGTGGCCTTCCCGCCCCTGTCGCTGCGGCGGCGGGTCGCGGAGTCGTGCGCCCGGCCGCGGCACGACGAGGCGCGCACGGCGATCATGACGCTCGCCGACGGGTTCGACAAGAACGGCTTCCCCCCGGCGGCGGCGGCCGAGCGCCGGCTGCGCGCGGAGCGGCGGGGCGGCAGGGAGGAGCGGCGCGCCGCCGCCGACCAGGCCGCCGAGACCCCCTACTACGGCATGGGCGTCGCCCACGCCGACACCCCCCGGCACGGCATGGCCGGGGGACAGGACGGGACGGGCGTGGGCTCGGGGAGGTCCGGGCGCGGCCCGGCGCGCAGGCGCGGTGCGCCGGTCACGCGCAGGGCCTCCCGCAGGTCCACGCCCGTCTTCGCCACCATCGCCTGCGTGCTGGTGGCGACCGGGGCGATGGTCGTCGCGACCGGGCAGGACGCCTCCCACCCCGGCGGCACGACCCCGACGCTGCGCTTCCCGAGCCGCACCCCCGGCGAGCTGCAGATCAGCTACGGCCCGGAGCCGACCGACGAGGCGACCTCCGCCGGGCCCTCCCCCACGTCGTCCTCGCGGACCCGTCCGACGCCGACGCCGACGCGGGCGCCGCAGGCGCGCACGTCCGCCGCCGCGCCGGCGGCCACGTCGTCGAGCGCGCCCCCCTCGCGCACGCCCACGCCCCGGCCGCCCTCCCCGGCCGCCCGGCTCGTGGTCTCCTGCCCGGGGGCCTTCGGCGGGAAGGACGCGGGTGAGATCCTCATCTCCGCGCGCAACGCGAGTGTGTCCTGGACGGCCGCCGCGACCGGCGCGCTGTCGGTCTCCCCGGCGTCGGGCACGCTCAAGGCGGGGGTCAAGCAGCGGGTCTCTGTCGTGGTCTCGGCTCCGGAGGAGGACGGCAAAGGCGCCGTGACCTTGCAATCCGCGGCCGGCGCGGCGACATGCGCGATCTCGTGGGAGGCCCAGGACCCGCCGCCCGCCTCCGATCCGCCGCCCGACCAGCAGCCCACGTCGGGCCCGTCTCCGACGGAGACCGCGAGCGAGCAGGCCACCACCGAGGCCACCTGATTCCGGCACCGAGTCCACACTTGGGGCGAACGGATAGTACCGTGTGAATACCCCCAAGTCCCTACAGTCACGGCGGCCTCGGGGGCAACAGTCATTGGCGCGGCCGGTCCTTTGATCGGCCGCGCTATGGTTCTTGCCCTGGGCCTTGTAAACCCGTGGCAGGGTTGGGGCGTCGGCATTGACGTTGGCGTGGCGTGGTTGGTCCTATGAAGAGACCGATCATCCAAGCCTTTTGGTCGGTCTTGACCAGCGGAGCCAGGAGAGAATGCGTAGGAGAAGGACAGTGCTCACATGGGTGCTGGCGATCGCGTGTGCGGCGGGGGCGGTCATCGCGCTCGCCGACATTCGCACACCGGCACGCGTGGTCCTGGTCCCGCTCTTCCTACTCGTGGTCCCGGGAGCCTCGGTCGTCGGACTGTTGCGTGATCGTGACCCTCTCGCGGCACTAACGGTGGGCGCCGCCGCGAGTCTCGTTGTAAACGTCTTACTAGCCGAGGCCATGCTCATGTTCGACGCGTGGTCCTCCCGCGCGGGTGTGGCCACCGTCGCGGTGCTCGGCGGATTCATGTGGGTGCTTCGGTCTCTGTACCGGGGGAACGGCAACGTGCGCACCGAACAGGGGGCCGGGTCAAGGTGAAAGTCACGGTCGTTCGGCCTGGAGAACTAGGGGACGCCGAACTCACCCGATGGCGCGAACTCCAGCGCGCCACGCCATCGCTCGACAATCCTTTCCTTTCCGTGGAGTTCACGCTGGCCCTGAGCCGGCTGCGCTCCTATGTCCGGGTCGCCGTCATCGAGGACGGCGGCAAGGTGGCGGGCTTCCTGCCGTTCGAAAGGCACGCCTTCGGCATCGGCAAGCCCCTTGGAAGCTGGCTGACCACCTGTCACGGCCTGATCTCCGTGCCCGGCCTCGACATCTCCGCCCGCGAGATCCTGCGCGCGACGGGGCTGTCGGTGTTCGACTTCGACCACATGGTCGCCGGGCAGCCCACGTGGGCGCCGCACGAGTCCGCGGTGCGCCCGGTGCCGATGATGGACCTCACCGGCGGCTACGACGCCTACATCGACCATGTGCGGACGAACTCTCCCAAGAACTACAAAACGGTCCGCTACAAGGAGCGCAAGCTCGCACGCGAGCACGGCGACATCCGCCTCGAATGGTGCGCCACCGATCCCGAGTCGATGCGCACGCTGACCGGCTGGAAGTCCGACCAGTACCGCCGGACGGGCCGGGTCGACCGGTTCGCCCAGCCGTGGATCGTCCAGCTCCTGGACGAGATGCACGCCATGGACACTCCGTCGTTCGGCGGGGTGCTCACCATGCTGTACGCCGGCGACACCCCCGTGGCCGGCCACTTCGGCCTGCGCACCCACCACACGCTGGTCGGCTGGTTCCCCGCCTACGACACCGAGTTCGCCCGGTACTCCCCCGGGATCATGCACCACCTGCACATGGCCGAGCAGGCCGCCTCCCACGGTCTGGGCCAGGTCGACATGGGCAAGGGGGGCCGGGAGTACAAGGGCTGGCTGAAGAACGACGTCATCCACGTCTCCGAAGGCCGGGTCTCCCGTCCGTCGGCGGCGGCGGCCGTCCACTGGATGGGCCGGACGCCGGTGAACAAGGCCCGCAACATCGTGGTCGACCGCCCCTCGCTCTACCGGCTGGCCGACAGGCTGCTGAAGGGCTTCGGGCGGGTGCGCACATCCCTCCAGCCGGAGTCCGTCGAGAAGGAACCCTCGGGGGCGCGCTGACAGCTAGCTCCCCCTCACAAGCACAGCACAGCACATCGCACACCCTCTACTGCTCTGACCGGGACGGAGAAACCCCTCTCCGTCCAGTCGCGCCGGTCCTGTTGGCAGTCGCCGCCGATGTCAGACCGCCCGGAAGGACATCCCTCGAAAATGAGTCCCGAGATCACCAAGCACAACGGGAAGTCTCAGCTTCATACGCTGAGGCCACTGCCGACAGTGGACCGTTTCACACCTCTCACTCCCCACCTGGCCATATCGCCGACGGTGAGCGTGGTCGTACCGGCCATGAACGAGGCGGAGAACCTTCCGCACGTTTTCGCCACGCTTCCGCACTGGATCGACGAGGTCATCCTCGTGGACGGCAACTCCACCGATGACACCGTCGCCGTCGCGCGGCGTCTGCGCCCGAACCTCCGCGTCGTGCAGCAGCGCGGCAAGGGCAAGGGCGACGCTCTGCGCACCGGTTTCGCCGAGGCCACCGGCGACATCATCGTCATGATCGACGCCGACGGCTCGACCGACGGGCGCGAGATCATCCACTTCGTGGGCGCCCTGGTCACCGGCGCCGACTTCGTCAAGGGCTCGCGCTACGCCAGCGGAGGCGGCAGCGACGACCTCACGCTGAGCCGCCGCCTGGGCAACAGCGTCCTGCGCTCGCTGGTCAACTGGATCTACGGCACCCAGTACACCGACCTGTGCTACGGCTACAACGCCTTCTGGGCACGCCACCTGGACGTCCTGGACCTCGACTGCGAAGGCTTCGAGGTCGAGACCCTGCTCAACATCCGGGCGGCCAAGGCGGGCCTGCGCGTGCACGAGGTGCCGAGCCACGAACGCAACCGCATCCACGGCGAGAGCAACCTGCGCGTCGTGCGGGACGGCTGGCGCGTGCTCAAGACCATCGTCCGCGAGTGGCGGCGCCCGGTCATCGACATCCCTCCCGCGGCGGCCGCCCAGCAGCCCGCCGCCGACCAGGGCGCGGCATAACGGTATGAACATCTCCGTCGTCATCTGCGTCTACACCGAGGAGCGGTGGGACGACATCAGGGCCGCCGTGCAGTCGGTGCGCAGCCAGAGACGCCAGCCGTACGAACTGATCCTGGTCGTCGACTACAACCCCGAGTTGCACCTGCGGCTCAAGCGGGAGTACGCCGACGCGATCGTCGTGGAGAACACCCACGCGCGGGGCCTGTCCGGCGGCAAGAACACCGGGGTGGCCACCGCCACCGGTGACGTCGTGGCGTTCCTGGACGACGACGCGGTCGCGGACGCCGACTGGCTCGCGGCCTTCGAGGAGACGATGTCGGAGCGGCCCGCCGGCTCCGGAACGGTCGTGGGGGTCGGCGGGCTCACCAAGCCCCTGTGGGACACCGGTGAGCGGCCGCGGTGGTTCCCCGAGGAGTTCGACTGGACCATCGGGTGCACCTACCGCGGCCTGCCCGCCGAACGCAAGCCGATCCGCAACGTGATGGGCGGGAACGCCGCCTTCATCCGGGAGGTCGTGGGCGAGGTCGGAGGCTTCCACTCCGGCATCGGCCGCAGCGTCCAGGGCCGTAAGAGCCGCCCGCTGGGCTGCGAGGAGACCGAGTTCTGCATCCGGCTCTCCCAGCGCAGGCCAGGCTCGATCATGATGTTCGAGCCGCGGGCGGTCATCGGCCACCGCGTGCCCGCCTCCCGGGCGACCTTCCGCTATTTCCGGTCCCGGTGCTACGCGGAAGGCCTGTCCAAGGCACTGGTCTCCCAGAGCGTGGGCGCCGGGGACGGGCTGTCCAGCGAGCGCGCCCACGCCGTCAAGACGCTGCCGCGCGGCGTCCTTCGCGGCGTGGCCGACGCCCTGCGGGGCGACCCCGCCGGGCTGGCCAGGGCCGGCGCCATCGTCGCCGGCCTCGCCTGGACCACGTGGGGGTACGCCGTGGGTTCCGCGCGGCTGCGCGTGCGCGGTGACCGGGCCGGACGAACCATCGACCACGAACGGTGACCACCATGCGCGTGCCGATCCTGATGTACCACTCGGTGACCGACCGTCCGAACAGCGCGACCCGCCCGCTCGCGGTCCGCCCGTCGGTGTTCGAGTCCCAGATGACCTACCTGAAGGACCGCGGGTTCACGCCGCTGACGCTCGGCGACCTGGTCGCCACCTTGTACGGCACGGGCGGCGCGCCGGTGCCCGAGCGTCCCGTGGTCGTCACCTTCGACGACGGGTACGCCGACTTCCACGGCGAGGCCCTGCCGATCCTCGAACGGCTCGGCTTCCCCGCGACGGTCTTCCTCACCAGCGGATGGGTCGGCGACGCGGGGAGCGACGCCGCGGGCCGCCCGCTGGACAAGATGCTGACCTGGAGCCAGGCCCGCGAGGCCGCCTCCTGCGGCGTCGAGATCGCCGGGCACAGCCACAGCCACCCGCAGCTCGACCAGTTACCCGAGGCCGCTCTGCGCCAGGAGCTGCGCCGCAACAAGGCCCTGCTGGAGGACAAGGTGGGGCGGCCGGTCGCCACGATGGCCTACCCCTACGGCTACTCCTCCGCGCGCGTGCGCAAGGAGGTGCGCAAGGCCGGCTACTGGGCGGCCTGCGCCGTGGCCAACGCGCTGGCCTGCGACGCCGACGACGTCATGGCGCTCCCGCGCCTGACCGTGGGCCGCTCCACGACCATGAACCGCTTCCGGCGGGCCGTCGAGGGGCGCGGCGTGCCGATCATCTACATGAAGGAACACGCGCTGACCAAGGGGTACGCCGTGGTGCGCCGCACCAGGTACGGCCTGCGCCACGTGGTCGGGCGTGAGTGAAGTAGCCGCGGGGAAGACGCCGCGCGTCGATGAGGGGGGTGACGCGACCATGAAGACGACAGTGACCGGCGACAGGCCGGAGGCGACGGACGCCGATGAGGCCGCCGGGAGATTGACCGTCCTGTGGCGGCGGCTCCTTCGCGACCTGCGCAACCCGCTGTTCCTCAACGGCTACGCGCTGATGGCCAACACCGGCGTGACCGCGGTGCTCGGCATGGGCTACTGGCTGCTGGCCGCCCGGCTGTACTCGCCGGAGGACTTCGGGCGCAGCCAGGCGCTGATCACCGCGATGCGGCTGTTCGCCGGGCTCACGGCGCTCGGGCTGACCGGCGCGCTCGCCCGGTTCATCCCCGTGGCCGGCCGGCGCACCGGCGGGCTCATCGGCCGCGGCTACCTCATCTCCACGCTGACGGCCGTCGTGGCCGCGGGCGCGTTCCTGCTGACCCTGCCGTTCTGGGGAGAGAACTACTCCACGCTGGCCGGCGTCGGTCCCGGCCTGTTCTTCCTGGCGTCGGTGGCCATCTGGTCGGTGTTCACCCTGCAGGACGTGGCGCTCGCCGGCATGCGCAAGGCCGTCTGGGTGCCGGTGAACAGCTTCAGCTTCGGCCTGGTCAAGATGGGCCTGCTGGTGGCCCTGGCCGGGGCCATGCCCGACGACGGCATCTACGTCTCGTGGGTGGTCCCGACCGCGCTCGCGCTCATCCCGATCAACATCCTCATCTTCGGCGTGCTGGTGCCGCGCCACGCCAAGCTGGCACCGGCCGGCTCGCGCCCGCCCCGGCTGCGCGAGATCGGCCGCTTCCTCGCCGGGGACTACCCCGGGGCGTTCTCGATCCTCGCCATCGTGTACTTCCTGCCGGTGTACGTCGCCTCGCGGGTCAACGGCGAGATGTTCGGGTACTTCTCCATCCCGCAGACCCTGGGGGCGATGATCGAGTTGCTGGCCATCAACATGGCCACCTCGCTCACCGTCGAAGGGGCCGGCGACCGCTCGATGCTGGCCGCCAACTGCCGTCAGGCGCTGCGGCGCGCGTACATGATCATCATACCGGTGGTGGCGGTGACCGTCGTGGCCGCTCCGCTGATCCTGGCGGTGTTCGGGCCGGGCTTCGCCGAGCACGGGGCGCCGCTGCTGCGGCTGATGGCCGTCGCCGTGCTGCCCCGCGTGCTGATCGAGATCTACCTGAGCGGGCTGCGCGCCCGCAGCGACGCCCGCACCCTCGCCGTCGTGCAGATCGGCCTGGCGGTGCTGGTGCTGTCGTCCTCGGTCATCCTGCTGCCGGTGGCGGGCATCACCTCGGTCGGGTACGGGCTGCTGTTCAGCGAGGTGCTGGTCGCCCTGCTGATCCTCCCGGGGCTGCGCCGGATACTCGGCGGCTCGGCGACGCCGGGGTCATCGAGCGCGCGGGAGGCGTCCGAGACCGCATCATGGTCCACGTGAGGCAACGGACAGGCGACGAGGTGACTGAGGACACGGCGACGAAAATCGCCACCCCGGCGGACGACGACGCCCTCGACCCCGCGGACGATCCGGACACCGGTCACCCCGCACACCAGAACGCAGGCGCCGAGGCCGACGACGCAGGCCCCGAGGCCGACCTGGAGGCCGAGCAGCCCCTCGACGCCGCCGACGGCCCGAACGCCGGCGATCCCGGCGCCGGGATCGCCGCCCGGGACGCCGAGGACGGTCCGGACGCCGAGGACGGTCCGGACGCCGAGGCCACCGACCCCGAGGCCACCGACACCGCCGACGCCGCTGACGCCGCTGACGGTCCGGACGCCGAGGCCACCGGGCCCGAGGAGGGTCCGGACGGCCAGGACGCTCTCGACGCGGAGGACGGTCCGGGCACGGAGGAGGCTCTCGACGCGGAGGACGACTCCGACGTCACCTCCGAGTTCGCCCGGCCGGTGGCCCTGCCGATCGACCGCGCCCCCGCGCCCGCGGACACCGCCGAAGCCGGTGACAGCGACGACGCCGGCGCCGCCGAGCCTGGTGACACCGGCGACGCCGAGCGCGCGGACGACGACGCCGAGCGCGCGGACGACGACGCCGAGCGCGGGGACGACGACGCCGAGGGCGGGGACGACGACGCCGACGACGCCGATGTGACCCAGGTGCTGCAACTGCCCGTCCAGCTCACCCCGTCCCGCGCCGCCGAGGGCGCCGCCGAGGGCGCCGGCACGGCGCCGGACACGGCGAGTGCCGACGCCCCCGCCGACGCCCCGTCGGACGACCACGGGGACGACGACGGGGACGACGACCGGGACGACGCCGCGCACCCTGATGACGAGGTCGCCGTGGTGCCGGCCGGGGAACCGGTCGACCAGGACGTCACGCAGGTGATCCCGCTGCCGCTGCCGGCCTCGCGCCCGCGGCCGGTCGCGCGGGCCGTCCAGGCGCCGCCCGCGCCCGAGGAGCCGCTTCGGCTGGACGACAGGGCCAAGGCTGCGGCGGGCCGGACGGACGCCCCAGACGACCAGGACGCCCCAGAGGACCCGGACGACTCCGACGGCTCGGACGACCCCGACACGACTCCGGCCGTCGCGCAGGCCGCGCCCGGGACTCCCGCCAAGCTCTCCGCAGCGACCGCGGCCACCCCGGTCGAGACGGCCCTGGAGGCGGAGGCGGTGGAGGCGGGCGACCGGGCGGCGGAGCCGCGGGTGTCGCGGCTGGCGGCGAGCGTGGCGTCGTGGCTGCCGCCGCTGCTGACCCTCGAAGGTCTGGTCATGTACGTGCTGGCGCTGCGGGTGCCGCACGGGGCCATGCGCGGCGTCGACCTCGACCGGATCAACGGGCTCGGCCTGATCTCGGTGCTGCCGGTCACGGCCTTCGCCGCGATCGCCCTCATCATCGTCTCGTTCTTCGTGACGCTGACCCAGAACACCGACCGCAAGGGCCTGCTGCTGTTCCAGCTCGCCGCGGTCACCTTCACCCTGCACGGGGCGGCGGCGCTGGTCGAGGCCGAGCCGCGCTTCCCCACGGCCTGGGTGCACGCGGGCTTCGCCGAGTACATCGGACGGGCGGGCGAGGCGCTGCCAGGGCTGGACGCCCGCTTCGCCTGGCCGGGATTCTTCGCGCTGTTCGGGTTCGTTCTGCGCGCCGCCGGGGTGGAGGATCCTTCGACGGTGCTGCAGTGGACGCCGCTGGTGTCCAACCTGCTCTATCTGCTGCCGTTCGTGCTGATCCTGCGGCAGATCGTGGCGACCACCCGGGCCCGCTGGTTCGCGGCGCTGCTGTTCATCCTGGTGCAGTGGATCGGGCAGGACTATTTCTCCCCGCAGGGCTTCACCTTCGCGCTGTACCTGGTGTTCGTCGCCGTCCTGATGCGCTGGTTCGGCCGCGCGGAGCCCAGGACGGCGCCGCTGCCTCCCAAGGGTTTTCTGCGGCGCACGCTGGCACGGCTCGACCGGCTCACGCCCGGGGAGCTGCCGGCCAGGCCGACGACGGTGACCGACCGGGTGGTGCTGCTGACGCTGCTGGTCGGGCTGTTCTTCGCCACCACGGCGACCCACCAGATCACGCCGTTCATGATGATGGGGGCGCTGACGGGGCTCATCCTGCTGCGCCGCAGCGCCCTGTCCCTGGCGCTGCCGGTGTTCTTCGGGCTGATCGTGATCGCCTGGATCAACTACCAGGCGACGCCGTTCTGGAGCGGCCGCATCGACGAGCTGTTCGGCGGCATCGGCAAGATCTTCGCCAACCTGCAGGAGAACACCGGCGACCGGCTGGTGGGCACCGACCCGCAGCACGGCATCGTGCTGAAGGTGCGGCTCGGGATCTGCGGGGTGATCCTGCTGTTCGCGGCCGTCGGGCTGCTGCGCCGGCTGCGGCGCGGCGTCGGCGACCGGGCCGCGGCGGTGCTGCTGTGCGTGCCCACGCTGGCACTCGGCCTGCAGAGCTACGGCGGCGAGATCGGCCTGCGGGTCTACATGTTCGCCCTGCCCGCGGCGTGCATCCTGGGCGCGTACGCGTTCTTCCCGAATCTGCCCGCGCACACCACCGACGCCCGCGAGGGCGAGACGGTGCCGATCCGCCGCCGCACCATGCGGTTCGCGCCGGGGACGACGCGGCGGGTCTCGGCGGTGCTCGCGGCGGTGACCGCCCTGGCGCTGGCGGGCGCGTTCCTGGTGGCGCGGTACGGCAACGAGAAGTTCGAGCGGGTCACCACGGGCGAGGCCGCGGCGATGCACTACGTGTACGCCCACGACCGGCCGAGCGCGCGGCTGCTGTACCTGGTGCCGATCCTCGGCGAGGAGGTCACGCCGACCATCCCGTGGCGCGAGCGCGACATCGACCGGGTCGAGTACGACCAGGCGCTCGTCACCAAGGATCCCGGCGACCTGGCCGGGGTGCTGACGGCGCTGCGCGGCAAGGCCCCGAACACGTTCCTGATCACCACGCGGGGGCAGGCGGCGTATCTGGAGCTGAACGAGGGCTTCCCCCCAGAGTGGGGCGAGCGGTTCCGCGCGGCCCTGGACGCCTCGACCAAGCTCAAGCGCGTGTACGCCAACCAGGACGCCGCCATCTACACCCTGCGCACCTATCCGAAGGGATCGGAGATCCCGCCGCCGGCTCCGGTGACGATGGTGGGCGACCGCTCGACGCCGTGGACCCCCTTCGGCCTCGTGGCGCTGGCGCTGGCCGTCTCGACGCTGTTCGCAGCGGAGCTCGCGCGGCTGCGGGGCACCGAGCGGGCCGCGCGCGGGCGGCGCAAACTGGTGATCATCGGCCTGCTGATGACCGCCGCCGCCCTCGCCGTCATCGTGGAGCGCTTCCTGACACTGACCTCCGGCTGACCGCGGGGCGGTCCGCGGTCACCGGCCGCGGTCGCTCCACTTGACGTCGTAGGGGGCGAACTCGAACGACTTGCCGTCGACGGTGACCGTCAGGGCGGTGGGCGCGGTGTTCACCATGACCATCTGCCGGTCGACGGCGAGCACCTGGACGCGCGGGTCGGAGACGCTCAGGTCGACCAGCTCGGCGCCGGCGGGGAACCACCGGGTGAAGCCGCTGAGCAGGCCGGCCATGGGCATCTCGTCGCCCACGCCGGGCGTCCACAGACAGCCGGGGCAGTCGTCGCCGGCCTTGCGCTGCGGGCTCCAGTACAGGGCGCTGGCCGTGCCGCTCCTGGCGAACTCCATCATGGCCACCGCCTGCACCGCCGAGCGGTGCTGCTCGTCCCAGTCGATGTTGTCGGGGGCGATGTACCACTCGGCCCACCAGACGGGCAGGTCGCCGCCGCGCTGCCGCAGCCACGCGGTGACGGCGGAGAACTTCTTGAGCGCGGTGAACTCGTCGGGGACCAGCCCGCGGTCGTTGGTGGCCGAGGATCCGTCGACGACGATGAAGTCGGCGCCCTTCTTGTGCGTGAGCCAGTAGTCGATGCTGGCGAGGTTCCTGCGGTCGACGGCGCCCCAGGGGCCGCGCAGGGCGGAGGCGTTGGCGCTGCTGACGTGGCTGTCGATCGGGATGTACGGGCCGCCGACCTGGATCTTGGGGTTGACGGCCTTGAGCGCGTCGTACACCCGGTTGTACAGGTCGGTGTAGGCCTCGACGTCCCAGTCGTTGTGGGCGTCGTCCCAGAAGCCCTTGAACTCGTTCCACACCATGTAATGGGTCACGGTCGGGTAGCGCCGGGCCACGGTGGCGGCGAGCTCGGCGTAGTCCTCGAAGTGGTCGCGCACCGGCGCCATCTCGATCTTGCTCCAGTTGGTGCGCCCCTCGGACCCGCCCTTCATCCAGTCGGGGGCGCAGCACAGCGTGAGCACGGGCTGGGACTTGGTCGCGGCCATCAGCTTGACGCGGCGGTCGAGGTCGCGGAAGTCGTACTTGCCGGGCGCGGGCTCGGGGTTGCCGGCGCCCCAGCCCATGATGTGCTGGTTCTCCAGCATCGGGACGCGGGCGAACAGGTCGGCCACCTTGGAGCGGACCTCGTCGCTCTCGTTGTCGGCGCTGTACTGGGTGTGGGTCACGCCCCACCGCGGCCAGCTGTCCACCACCGGCGGCTGCTCGAGGCTGGGCGGCGGCTCGGGGGTGGCGAGGATGGTGGCCGCGACGCCGTCGGACCGCCCGCCGCCGCGCTGGGCGGCGATGGCCAGGAGCCCGGCCACCAGGGCGAGGGCGAGGACGCCGGCGCCGATGGCGATGGGCCCTCGCCGGATGTAACGACGCCGAGCATGCCGGCCACTGCTCTCCAACACTCCGTCACCGTATCCGCTCACGCTTGCAGGACCCTTGAATGCTCCCACCGCGCGAGCGCCCGTGGGCGCCGTCCGCCATGGTGCTCATGGCTCGCCCACTTACCACCAGACACGCCCATAACCCTTTTAACGCCGCAAGTATCACTCTAAGTGTTGTTCCAAGAATCAAGCAGCATAAGGTGTCAACGGCTTGTTAAAAGGGGTATAAAAGCCGCGACCGAGGATTTGAGGGGGCACAGTGGCCCAGGCATGGCTGCCCGTCGCCAGTCGAATTCCCGCTCTCGAGGACGCAGGGCCGATGGCCGGAGGCGCGCCCCGGGTGGTCTGGTTCATTTGGCCGACCGACCCCCAACGGGTGTCGGCCAAATCGGTGGCCCAGCGGCTCGTCCAGATCTCCCGACCGGCCCATCTGGTGTGGAACCCCGTCACCGGGCAGATCATCCAGTCACTCCCGCCCACCAGGGCGGCCTGCGGGCTGCCGGGCGCGCTCAACCGGCAGGGACGGGTGTGCGTCCAGATCCGCGTGCTCGGATCGGTGGAGGAGCCGTTCACCGAGAGCAAGATGGACGGGCTGGACGACATCCTGTCGTGGCTGGACTCCTGGGAGGTGCCGCGCCGGTGGCCCGCCGGCCCTCCCCTGCCCTACCCCCTGTCGGTGGCGGCGCAGGGCAGTCCGCGGGTGTGGGCCAGAGGCGGCCACTTCGGCGCCTCGCAGGTGCCCGGCGCCTCCGAGGGGGACCCGGGGGCGATCGACGTGCACCGCATCGTCGGCGAGCCGCCCGCGAGCCTCGACGTCCCGCGCCCACGCGAGGGCGGTGCGAACGGCGCCGGCAGGATCGGCGCCGATGGACGCGACGTGGAGCGCGATCGCTACCAGCATTCCCCAATCACACCGTGATACGATCTTTATCGCCCTATTACATGGCAGGCACCAAGCTGGGTAGAAGGTGTAGGCGCCGTCTCAACACCACAGGGATCACCCCAGTAGGAGCCCATGCGCGTAACCGTCGTCCATCCCAGGGAACTCGGTCCCTCAGAGACGGCCCGCTGGCGGGCTCTGCAGGCCGCCGACCCCGCACTCGACAGCCCCTTTCTCTCGCCCGAGTTCACGATCGAGACGGGCCGGGTGCGCGAGCAGGCGCGGGTGGCCGTCCTCACCGACGGCGCCGACATCGTGGGCTTCTTCCCCTTCGAGCGCCACCAGTTCGGCATCGGCATGCCGGTGGCCGCCGGGCTCACCGACGCCCAGGGCATGGTCCACGCCAAGGACATCGAGCTCGACCCGAACGAGCTGATGAAGGCCTGCGGGCTGGCGGTGTTCGAGTTCGACCACCTGCTGGCCGGTCAGCCGCTGGTGCCCGCCAAGCACACCCGGCACCCTTCGCCGGTCATCGACCTGTCCGACGGCTACGCGGCCTACGTCGAGACGCTCAAGCAGGTGTCCGGCAAGACCTACAAGTCCACCGCGTACAAGACGCGCAAGCTCCAGCGCGACTTCGGCCCGATGCGCCACGACTTCGGCGTCACCGACGAGGCCGTCCTGCGCACGCTGCTCGACTGGAAGACCGACCAGTACCGCCGCACCGGCCGCACCGACCGCTTCGCGCGGCCGTGGATCGTGCGCCTTGTAGAGAACCTGCTGCGCATCGACACCGAGCACTTCGGCGGGCAACTCGACATGGTCTACGTCGACGGCCGGCCGGTCGCCGGGCACTTCGGGCTGCGCACCAAGACGACCCTCGCCGGCTGGTTCCCGGCCTACGACCCGGCCTACGCCAAGTACTCCCCCGGCCTGATCCACCACCTGGCGATGGCCGAGCGCGCCGCCGAGGCCGGCATCCGCCTCATCGACATGGGCCGCGGCGAGAAGGAGTACAAGGACAAGCTGAAGACCGGCGAGCTGTGGGTCACCGAGGGCCGCGTCGCCCGGCCGACTCCGGGGGCCGGAGTTCACTGGCTCGTCCGCGTGCCCGTCCGGAAGGCCCGTGGAACGGTCCTCGCCAACTCGGTGCTCCGCGAGACCGCGGACCTGGCGCTGAAAACCTACGGCAGGATCCGCACCACCATCGCCTCGTGACCTGCTCCGTGTCCGCGCGTCGTCCGATGACCGGCGTCCACACCGGCCTCGCCGTGTAACAGGCGCCCGCCCAGCCGGGTAACGGCCCCGCATAGACGGGTAACCACCCGGCTCCCATGCGCTACCTTTCTGCTTTGCCGGACCTGGTCCAGGCACCACCAGGCGGCGGAAAGAGGGAGCAGTGAGTCCCGAAAGACATCTCGCGGCGCGCACGGGGCGCGAGACCGTGTACCTGCCGTCCAACCGGCTCGGTCTGTACCTGGCCCTGCGGCACTGGTGCACACCCGGGCAGCGGCTGCTGATGTCCCCGATCTCGGCCGACGAGATCCTCTTCCTCGTCCTGGCCGCCGGGCTCATCCCGGTCATCGCGCCGGTCTCGGTCCTCGACGGCAACATCGAGCTGGCCCGGGTGCTGCTGGGCGCGGTGGACGCCGTGCTCACCACCAACCTGTACGGCCTGCCCGACGACGTGCTCGGCATGACCGGTCTGCTGGTGATCGAGGACGTCGCCCACGCGGCCGAGACGTCGGTGGACGGCCGGCCGCTCGGCACGTTCGGCGTGGCCGGGGTCTTCAGCATGTCCAAGCACGCGGGAGCGGGGTCGGGGGGCGTGCTCGCCGTGGACAGCCCGGCCGACCGGCGCGAGCTCGAGCGCGAGCGCGACCTGCTGCTCCAGCCGGGCGCCCTGCGCAGGGATCTGCTCGGCGTCGCCACCTCCGCCGCCCGGCGCACCGCCCTGCGCCTGGACATGGCCCGCCCCGCCATGCGGCTGGCCCGCGTTCTGGGCCTGCAGGAGCCGCGCCAGGGCTACCGCATCGCCCTGCGTCCGCAGGAGCTCGCCGCGACGCTCGCGGGCGGGCACGGCCTGCCGGCGTTCGACGCGTGGGTCCGCGCCGACCTGCACGACTACCGCAGCTCTCGCGGCGCCGTCGCCCGGTGGTACCAGGGGCGGCGGCTCGCGCGCCTGCCCAAGGAGCGGGCGGCGCGGCTGGCGGGCGTCGCCCGGCTGGCCGAGTTGCCGACGGCCGCCGCCGGGGTCCGCGCCCAGGTCGACCAGCCGCTGTTCCGCGTCCCGTTGCTCGTCGCCGACCGCGACGGTGCCATCGCCGCGCTGGAGCGCCGCGGAGTGCCCACCGGTTACCTCTACGACCCGCCGTACGACGACTACGCCGAGGGGTTCGTCGAGCCGTCGCCGGAGCGCGAGACGGCCCGCTGGTGGGCGCGGCACGTGCTGCCGGTCGACCCGCTGTACGCCGGGCGCGCGCTGCCGGTGGTCGAGTCGCTGCTCCCGGCTCCGCCCCCGCCGGGCGACCATCTGCTCCCCCGCGCCGCCTGACTCCCGTCCCCTGACTCCCGTCCTCTGCCGCCCGTCCTCTGCCGCCCGTCCTCTGCCGCCCGGCCGCACACGGCTCCGGCCCCGCGCCCGTCGCCTCCCCCGTCCGGCGCGGCCGTGGTCGGCGGCCCTGGTCAGCGGCCGTGGTCGGCGGCCGTGGTCAGCGGCCGGACAGCAGGGCGGCGATGACGGCGCAGCCCTCGCGGACCTCGGCCAGGGACGCCGAGCCGTATCCGATGACCACCCCGTGGTGGCGCACCGGGCCGTGGTGGTGCCGTTCGGTGGTGTCCAGCAACACGCCGCGCTCGGCCGCCGCGGCGACCAGGCGGCCCACCTGCCCGGCGGGCAGCCTGAGGAAGACGTGCAGGCCGGCGGAGTCGCCGCTCACCCGCCCGCCGAGGATCTCCACGATGGCGGCCCGGCGGCGCGCGTAGGAGAGCCGCGCCCGTCGCAGGTGGCGGTCCAGGTCACCGCGTTCGAGCAGCACCGCGACGGCCTCCTGGACCGGCCCGGAGGTCCGGTCGGCGAGCTCCACGCGCACGCGGGCCAGCTCGCCGAGCAGGGCGGGCGTCGCCACCAGCCAGCCGATGCCCACGTCCGGCGCCAGCGACTTCGACAGCGTGCCGAGCAGGACGACCCGTCCGGGGTCCAGGCCGTACAGGGCCGTCAGGGGCGCCACGTCGTAGCGGAACTCGGCGTCGTAGTCGTCCTCGACCACGGTGGCGCCGGTGCGGCGGGCCCAGGCCAGCAGCCGTTCGCGGCGCGGGATGGGCAGCCTGCCGCCCAGCGGGTACTGGTGCGCGGGCGTGGTGTAGAGGATGCGCAGGTCGTCGGGCAGCCCCTCGGTCAGGACGCCCTGCTCGTCCACCGGGCACGGGGCGATGCGGCCGCCGCGCGCGGCGATGATCGAGCGGGCCTTGCCGTACCCGGGCTCCTCCACGCCGGCCCGGTCGCCCGGTCGCAGCAGGGCGGCGGCGAGCAGGTCGAGCCCGTGGCCGGTGCCCCGGGTGACCATCACGTTCTCCGGTCCCACCGGGACGCCGCGCGCCCTGCGCAGGTGGCCGGCCAGCAGTTCCCGTAGGCGGGGATGCCCGTAGGGGTCGATGACGTCGCAGGGCGGCCGGTCGGCGGCCCCGCGCCAGGCCCGCCGCCAGGCCGCCCGGTCGTAGTCCCGCACCCATGGCCGGCCGGGCCGCAGGTCGACGACCCCGGCGTCCGGCACGTCCTGCGCGCCGGCGGCGGCGAACACCGTGTCCCGCCCCGCCCATCCGGCCGCCGGGCCCGCCGGTCCGGCGGGTGCCCGCGTCGCCGGGCCGTTCCCGGACGGCGCCCCTCTCGCCGGCCCGTGCGGGGCGCCGCCCGCCGGACGGGCGCCCCCGGCCGGGGGCGCGTGCGAGGCGCCGACGGCCGGACCGGCGATCCCGGACAGGTCGGCCACGTAGGTGCCCGAGCCGTGGCGTCCTTCCAGCCAGCCCTCGGCGTACAGCTGCTGGAAGGCGTCGGTGACGACCGTGCGGCTCACGCCGAGCAGCCGCGCGAGCGCGCGGCTGGACGGCAGTCGCTCTCCCGACCTGAGCATGCCCGCGCGCATGCCGGCCCGGAGCTGGTCGCCGAGCTGGACCGTGAGCGGGACGGACGCGTCCCGGTCGAGGACGAGGGGGAGGTCGACGTGGAGCGGCAAGTGGTCTCCTGAAACGGCGCGCCAGTGGACCTGCACCACAGGTCCACTTCTTCGTACGGTAATCGCATGCTGTCCTCGACCTCGCGCACCACCCTCAGGCGCGGCAAGCGCCGCGGCCGCACCGACCGTTCCGAGCTGTACGCCGTCCTGGACGCCGGACTGATCTGCCACGTGGGCGTGGTGGTCGACGGCTCGCCCATGGTCGTCCCGACCGGGTACGGCCGCATCGGCGACACCCTCTACCTGCACGGATCGACCGGCGCCGCGTCGCTGCGCGCGGGCGGGGAGGTCTGCGTGACCGTCACCCATCTGGACGGCGTCGTGCTGGCGCGCTCGGCGTTCCATCACTCGGTGAACTACCGCTCGGCGATGATCTACGGCACCCCGCGCCCGGTCGAGGACGCCGACGAACGGCTGGCGGGATTGCGGGCCATCACCGAGAACCTGGCGCCCGGCCAGTGGGAGGCCACCCGGCCGCCGGACAGGAAGGAGCTGGCGGCCACGGCGGTCGTCGCGCTGTCCCTCGCCGAGGCGTCGGTGAAGGTGCGCCAGGGGCCTCCTGTGGACGACGAGGAGGACTACGCGCTTCCGCTGTGGGCGGGGGTCCTACCGCTGCGGGTGAGCTGGGGGGAGCCCGAGCCCGACCCGGCGCTGCCGCAGGGGACGCCGGTGCCCGCCCACATCGCCGGCAGGGGGCGGCCGGACGCCGGGTGACCGCACGGAAAAGGGCCCTGGACGACCGCGCGGAAGGCCGGGCGTAAAGCGCCGCCGGGCCGCGCCGATCGCTGACAATGGCGCCGACAATATAGCAAATATCTATTTAAACATCACGGATCAGCCACGTCGCCATTAGGCTTCGTTGTCGCGTCATGGGTGGGGGCCCGGCCACAAAAGGAGACCGCATGGACGGCCAGAGCGGGGCATGGCGAGTCCCCGGATATACCGAGATTCGTGACCTGGGCAGCGGAGGGTCCGGACGTGTCGTCATGGCACGCTACGACGCGGACCAGACCTACGTCGCGATCAAATACCTGTCCGACGAGCTGTGCGCCGACCCGGGGTTCGTCGTCCGTTTCCGCCACGAGGCGCGGCTGCTGGAGCTGATGGACAGCCCGCACGCCGCCCGGTTCTACGAGTACATCGAGCACCAGGGCGGCGCCGCCATCATCATGGAGCTGGTCAACGGCGTCTCCCTGCGCGCGATGCTGCGCTCGGAGGGCCCGACCGGCGCCGAGGCGGCGCTCGTGCTGCTCAAGGGGTCGCTGCTGGGCCTGGCCACCGCGCACGCCAGCGGCGTCGTGCACCGCGACTTCAAGCCCGAGAACGTCGTCATCGAGGGAACCGGGGACAGCAAGCTCATCGATTTCGGCATCGCCGTGCGCTCCGGCGACGGGGTCAGCGGCGCCGGTACGCCCCCGTACATGGCGCCCGAGCAGTGGGCGGGCGCTCCCGCCGGCCCCAGCACCGACGTGTATGCCGCGACCATCGTCTTCTTCGAGTGCCTCACCGGCACCCGGCCGTTCCAGTCGCGCAACATGGCGGCGCTGGCGCGGCAGCACCAGGCGATGCCGCCGCCGGTCGAGCAGGTTCCCGCGCCGCTGCGGGGGCTCATCGAGCGCGGCATGGCCAAGCGCGCCGCCGACCGGCCCGCCACCGCCGACGCGTTCCTGGCCGAGTTGGAGGACGTCGCCCTCCAGGCGTACGGGCCCGACTGGGAGGACAAGGGACGCCGCCGCCTGGCCGCGCTGGCGGGCCTGCTCGCCCTGCTGTTCCCGCTGGTCGACGAGCTGCCCGGCGCCAGCACCTCGCTGGCGGAGACCGAGCTCGGCGGCGTCCGCCGGGGCCTGAGCAAGCTGAGCGTCAAACTCATGGTGGGCGCCGTGGGCCTGGCGGTCGTCGCGGCGGGCGGCGCGGTCCTGGTGGGGACGCTCGGCGACAGCTCGCTGCAGGCGCAGACGACGACCACCACGCCGTCGGCCACGCCCGCCATCGCCGGAGGCTCGCCCAAGCCGGCGATCGCCGAGTCGCCGGCGCAGGAGCCCTCCGAGGAGCCGACGGAGCAGGCGGAGGAGTCCGAGAGCCCGACTGCCGAGCCGACGGCGGCCCCTCCCCAGACCACGGCCGCCGCGGTCCCCTCGACCGCCCCGCAGCCCACCGCCACCAAGACCTCGCCGAAACCGAAGCCCTCCCCCAGCAAGAAGCCGACGAAGTCCGCCAAGCCCTCGGCCTCGGCCAAGCCGAGCCCGTCCGACAAGCCCGACACCTCCGATCCCAAGGTGGACGACACGCTGCCCTCCGGCAAGCCCAAGCCCACCCCGACTCCTCGCCCGACGCAGCAGCCGCCCCAGCCCTCTCCCGAGCCGTCGCCCAGTCCCTCGACGCGGCCCTCGGAGTCGCCGTCGTCACCGCCGCCGAGGGGCGACGTCGGCGACACCCCGTCGCCCGAGACGACCCCGCGAGGGGACGCGGTGGGCGTGCTGGCGGCCGGCCTGGTGACGACCGGGGCGGTTCCCGCCACACTTGTCCTCAGACAGCGCATGGCGGGACGGCACCGGAGGCGGCGGTAGATGCCAGATGGCGAGAGCATCGCGGGATACCGGCTGACGGGCCGATCCCGCGCCGGTGAGACCGGCACCTGGACCGACGCGGTCACGCCGGACGGCGGACGCGGCGGGGTCCTGTGGATCGATCCCGGGGTCCTGGTGGACCCCGGGGCACGCGACCGGGTCGTCGCCGAGGTGACCGCCGACCGGCGCCTGACACGCGGCGGCGTCGCGGGCCTGGTGCCGATCACCGACCTGGTCGCCGCGCGGGGACAGGTGTGGCTGCTCACCGCGCGGCCGGGAACGCCGTCGCTGGCCGAGCTGATGCGGGCCCCGGCCTCCGGCCCGGTCCCCGACGCCGGGAGCGCGGCCACGATCCTGGTGGAGACCGCGCAGACGCTGCTCGCCGTCCACTCGGCGGGCCTGGTGCACGGCGCGCTGCACGCCGGCACCGTGGTGATCGCCGAGGACGGCACGGCGCTGCTCGCCGAGCGCGGGCTGGTCCCGGCGCTGCGCGGCGCGCACGCCTCGGTCGAGCGCGACCTGGCCGCGTGGGCCTCGCTGGCCCGCGGGCTCGCGGCGGCGTGGGCGGCCGGCGACCAGCAGGCGGCGCGGCTGTTCGACCGCGCGGCGGCCACCGCGACCACCCATGGCCTGGGCGCCGCGCGCGACGCCCTGGTCAACGGGCGCGACCTGCTGCCCTCGGGGTTCGCCACCCGTGAGCGGCTGGTCCAGACGATCCAGTGGTGGTCGGCGTCGGCGGTGCCCACCGGGCAGCCCCCGCACCTGCCCCCGTCGCCGCAGGGCGTGGACACCGGTGAGGTCGTGACCCTGTTGTACGTGCCGGCGGGCGCCGGTGAGCAGCCGGCCCATCCGGCGGCCGATACCGGCCAGGCCCCGTCCGCGGCCACGCCGCCGGCCGGCGGCGAGATGCGGTTCGGCCCCGGGGTGCCGGCGGACACGACCGCCGCGCAGATCTGGCGGGCCGGGCGCGAGCAGCCCACCGTGGCGGCCGCCGAGCGGCTGGCCGCTCCGCGCAGGCGGCGGCGCCGACGCGGCGGCTTCGTCGGGTCCGCCGTGCTGTTCGCGCTGATCCTGCTGGCCGCGGCCTTCCTGTGGTTCCAGCGCGGCGCGCCGCTGTCGGTGACGGCGGTCCAGGTCAGGCAGCCGAAGGCCGCCGGGTGCGACACCACCGTGAACGTCGTCGGGGTGCTCACCACGAACGGGTCGGCCGGCCAGGTCTCCTACGAGTGGCTGCTGAGCAAGCAGAAGCCGATCAAGCACACCGACGCCGTGCCGTCCGGGCGGTCCAGCCACGAGGTCACTCTTGAATGGGACGTGAGCGGGCACGGTACCCGGAAACTGACGGCGCGGCTGCGCGTGTTGTCGCCGGTCGGCGCCTCGGGCGCCCCGCTCGAGGACGCGGCGACGTTCACTTATAAATGCTGACCGCGCAGATCGCTCGCCAAATGCGCGTAATAACGGGGATGTCACTATTCTGACGACATGACGCAGACCCCCGCCGGCTGGTACCCGGACCCATACGGATCACCGCAACTGCGGTGGTGGGATGGCACGCAGTGGACCGACGCCACCCACCCCCTGGAGGCCTCATCGGGCCAGGCCCCGGTGACGACCGGCCAGTGGAGCCGGCCGGAGGGCACGCCCCAGCAGGGCGCGGGGTCCGCGCCGGACGACTCCTCCCAGGCGTCCCAGGCGGGCGGCTCCCCGCCGGGCGCCGGCACCCCGCAGGAAGCGCCCCCGCAGCCGGGGACCGGTCCGCAGGCGGGGCCGCAGACGGGGCCGCAACCTCACCTGGGCGCGGGCGGCACCGGCCCGTACCCGCGGCCCGGCGCCACCGGTCCCCAGCCGCAGCCCGGGGCGATCGGCGGGCAGCAGGGCACCGGGCCGTACCCGCAGCCGGGCGCGCCCGGCCCCGGGGGACAGCAGGGCACCGGGGCGCACCAGCAGCCCGGCGCCTTCGCCCCGCCCGGCGGGCAGCCGCAGTTCGGCGGGCCGGGCGGCCAGTACGGGCAGCCGGCGGGCCAGTACGGTCAGCCGACGGGTCCGTACGCCCAGCCCACCGGCGCCTACGGCCAGCCGGCCGGGCAGTACGGGCAGCCGGGACAACCAGGGCAGCCGGGTCAGCCGGGCCCGTACGGCGGACCGCAGCAGTGGGGTCCTCCCGGGGCCACGGCCCAGATGCCGGTGCCGGAGTTCGGCCCGCAGGGGCCCCCGCCGCCGAAGAAGAGCCCGCTGCCGTGGGTGCTCGGCGGCGGCGCCGTCGCGATCCTCGTGGTCATCGCCCTGGTGCTCGCCTTCACCTTCGTCAACCGCGACGGCACCCCGACCGCGGCGTCCACGCCCCTGCCGAGCGAGACCGCGGAGCCGTCGGCCCCGGCCACCGACCCGCCGCTGGACACCCCGACCCCGGATCCGAGCGTCACGGACTTCCCGGCCCAGCTGCCCCCGCCGAAGGGCGACACCATCACCGACCCCCGCAACGGGCTGTCCTTCACCTTCCCCGGCGGCAAGTGGTCGGTGCCGACGTGGGCGGAGCTGAACGGCACCGGCCGGCCCGACCCGCGCTTCCCGCTGTGGACCAGCGGTTACCAGGCCACCTCGCAGAAGAACTACGACGGCCAGGACCACGACTGGGTGGGCACGGTGACGGTGTGCACGCTCCCCCAGGTCTTCGACTACTCGGGCCCGAAGGACCTGCGCAACGCGGCCGGAAGCTTCCTGATCAACTACGAGAAGGTCTTCTACAGCCCGCCGCACAAGCGCAAGATCGTCAAGGACGAGAGCTTCGAGGTCAGCGGCAAGAAGGCGTGGATGCTCAGGTTCGAGATGGACTTCACGCCCGAGGCCAAGAAGGCGGGCTGGGACTTCAAGAAGGAGCACGGGGTGATCGCCCTGGTGGACCAGGGTCTGGGCAAGCGACCTTCTGTCCTTTACGCCTCCGTACCCGACAATTTGGACACATCGCTGATCGATCGCGTACTGGACTCTCTCAAGGCCTCATGACCGGGCACTACGCTGAGCATTATGAGTGACCTGTTGGTCTGGATCGACTGTGAGATGACCGGGCTCGACCTCGGCCATGACGCGCTCGTCGAGGTCGCGTGCGTCGTGACCGACGGCGAGCTGAACCAGCTGGACGAGGGCATCGACGTCGTCATCAAGCCGCCGCAGGAGGCGCTTGAGCAGATGTCGGAGGTCGTGCGGCAGATGCACACCTCCTCCGGCCTGCTCAGCGCCCTGGCGGACGGCGTGACGCTCGCCGAGGCCGAGTCGCTCGTCCTGGCGTACATCCAGCGGCACGTGCAGGAGCCGAAGAAGGCGCCGCTGTGCGGCAACTCCATCTCCACAGATCGCTCCTTCATCGCGCGCGACATGCCGGCCGTCGACGCCTACCTGCACTACCGCATGGTGGACGTCTCCTCGGTGAAGGAACTGGTCCGCCGCTGGTATCCACGGGTCTACTTCGCCTCCCCTGCCAAGCAGGGCGGCCACCGGGCGCTGGCCGACATCACCGAAAGCGTGCAGGAGATGCGCTACTACCGCGCCGCCGTCTTCGTGCCGCAGCCGGGCCCCGACACCGCCACCGCACGTGAGGTGGCGGAGGCCATAACCGGATCTTGACGCGGCACGGCACCAGAACCCCCCAAAGCCCGCTACACTTTTCCTGTGCCGCGGCGATGACCGCGGACATGGTGGGTGTAGCTCAGTTGGCAGAGCGCCAGGTTGTGGTCCTGGATGTCGTGGGTTCAAGTCCCATCACTCACCCCAGCGGTCGATGGCCGGTCCCTCTCGGACCGGCCATCGCGCTTTCGCGGCATCACCGCCCTCTCCATCGCTTTCGCGGAAAGTGAGCATTTCTCGGACTGGCTGGCCCCCAAAGGCCGCGATGGCGGGCTATGCTCGCAAAAACCGCACACCGCCAGCGCGGGGGGCTCGGCGATCAGACAATGATTCGTGCCACGGAGGCCGGATGAGTGTCGATGACGCCACTTACAACGAGCACGCGCACGCCGGGCTGAGCAAACGCGAGGCCGAGGTGATGGACCTGATCGCGACGGGCCACTCCAACGGTGAGATCGCCCAGCGGCTGTTCCTGAGCGAGAAGACCGTCAAGAACCACGTGAACCGGATCTACTCCAAGCTCGGGGCCGACTGCCGGATGACGGCCATCGGCCTGTGGAAGGCCAACTCCCCCGCCCGCCCGCCCACCTGACGGACGAACGGCACGCCGGCCACGGGGAGGCGGCCGGCGTGGCACCCGCGGCCCGGCGTCGAGCAACACACCCCGCCCGCGACCAGCACGGTGACCAGAACGTTCACCGGGCGCGGTCCTCCATCCCGGCCACGTGCCACAGGTGATCGGCGCCGGGTCGGCGGGTCGTGGCACGGCGAGGCCGGCGCCGGCTACGGCGGACGACCCGGCGACGCTTCGCGGGCGGCCTGTCCGGTGGTCAGGCGGGCACGCGGAGGGCGTTCGGGGTGGTTTCGCGGACGGTGGTCAGAGTCCGGGTGAGCGCTGTCAGGCCGTGGGCGATCTCCTCCGCGGTGACCGAGAGGGCGGGGCGCAGCCGCACCGACCGCTCGCCGCAGGGCAGCACCAGCACGCCCTGGTCCTCGCGCAGCGCCCGGACGACATCGTCACGGCGGTCCGGCACGTCGAAGGCGCACATGAGCCCGCGCCCGCGCGCGGCGCGGACCAGGCCGGGGAACCCGGCCTCCAGCTCGCGCAGGCCGCCGAGCAGCCGTTCGCCGAGCTCCGCCGCGCGCGCGATGAGGCCGTCCCGCTCGATGATCTCCAGCATGCGGCGCGAGCGGACCATGTCCACCAGCCCGCCGCCCCAGGTGGAGTTGATCCGCCCGCTGACCTGGAAGACGTTGCCCGGCACCTCGTCCACCCTGCGGCCGGCCATGATGCCGCCGACCTGGGCCTTCTTGGCGAATGCCACGATGTCGGGGGCCAGGCCGAGCTGCTGGTAGGCCCATGGCGTGCCGGTGAGCCCGACGCCGGTCTGCACCTCGTCCATGATGAACAGCGCGTCGTGCTCGTGGCACAGGCGCTGGACGGCCAGCAGGAACTCCGGCCGCATGTGGTTGTCGCCGCCCTCGCCCTGGATCGGCTCGGCGATGAAGCAGGCGATGTCGTGCGGGTGGCGGTCGAAGGCCGCGCGCGCCTGGGCGAGCGCCCGCTCCTCGGCCGCCTCCACCTCGCCGAAGTGGATCGCGGGCACCTCGACGCGCGGCCAGTCAAAGATCGGGAAGCGCTCGGTCTTGACCGGCTCGGTGTTGGTCAGCGACAGGGTGTACCCGCTGCGGCCGTGGAAGGCGCGGGTGAGGTGCAGGACCTTGGTGCCCAGCTCGCGCGGGCGGCCGCGCGCCTCGTTGTGGCGGCTCTTCCAGTCGAACGCGCACTTCAGGGCGTTCTCCACGGCGAGCGCGCCGCCTTCGACGAAGAACAGGTGGGGAAGCGCGGGGTCGCCCAGCACGCGGGCGAAGGTGTCGGCGAAGTCGGCCAGGTGGCGGGTGTACATGTCGGAGTTGGCCGGCTTGTTGGCGGCCACCCGGCCGAGCAGGGCCAGGAACTCCGGATCGTCGTCGAACGGGTTGACGCCCAGCGGGGCGGAGGCGAAGAAGGTGTAGAAGTCGAGGTAGCGCCGGCCGGTGCCGGCGTCCACGATCCACGATCCCCGGCTCCGGTCGAGGTCGAGTTCGAAGCGGTAACCGTCGACGAGCAGGTGGCGGGCCAGCCGGTCGAGCACGCTCATGTGCCCTCCCCATGAGGAGCCTGTCCGATAGTCGGCAAGAATATTCCCGGCCACCTCCATGATTATGTGGAATTCCTCCGGTACATCCGGCTTACCACGCGGAATCATGCAGGACAGGCGGCCTCACGGCGGAACGGGCGACGGCGGAACGGTCAGACCGCGTGCGCGGCGGGGCCCGCGGTGCTCCCCCTGCGCGCGCTCTCGCGAACCCGGTAGGCCTGCAGCAGCAGCGAGGCGCCGTAGAGGATGGCGAACAGGCCGATCAGCCAGGTCAGGGCGAGGGCTCCGGAGGCCGGCCAGGCGAACAGCAGGATGCCGAAGATCACCGCGAGCACGCCGCTGACCAGGTACGCCCAGTCGGTCTCGCCGGCCTTGCGCCGGGCGACCGCGGCGACGATCTCCGACACCCCGATGACGACCGCGTAGGCGGCGATCAGGATGAGCAGGGCCAGCGCCGTGATGCCCGGCCAGACCCAGGCCACGATGCCGGCGACGATCGCCAGGACGCCCGAGATGGCCAGCCAGGTGCGCGAGTCGCGGGGATGGACGCCGCGGAAGGCCCCGAACAGGGCGAAGGCCCCGCTGACGATCGCGTACGCGCCGAACAGGATGACCAGCGTGAGCAGCGTGATCAGCGGCCACACGACGGCCAGGACGCCGAAGACGATCGCGCACGCGCCGCGCGCCGCCTGGACCCACCAGTGACGGCCCATCTCTGTCCAGTGACGGCCTGCCTCGCCGCTGACCTCATGCATGTCGAATCTCCCCCGTCGAGCTACCGTTCCGTTCCTATCCGGAAAGACCCTGGTAACAGACCAAAAAGTCGCCAAATGCTGTCTACCTGCCGCCAAGTCGGGCTATATCGTCTGAAGTCTCGGATGTATCGGTGAGGAACCTGGAGGGGATGCCCGGTGTCGCTCCGCGAAGCCGCCAAGGACCTGGGCGAGGAGCTCGTCCGGCTGCGCCACGCCCTGCACCGCGAGCCCGAGCTCGGCCTGGACCTGCCGCGGACCCAGGAGAAGGTGCTCGGCGCCCTCGCGGGACTGCCCCTGGAAGTGACCACCGGCGAGCGGCTCAGCTCGGTCACGGCGGTGCTGCGCGGCGGGCGGCCCGGCCCGACCGTGCTGCTGCGCGGCGACATGGACGCCCTGCCCGTCTCCGAGCGCAGCGGCGCCGCGGTGGTCTCGGCGCTGCCCGGGCGGATGCACGCCTGCGGCCACGACCTGCACACCACCATGCTCGCCGGCGCGGCCCACCTGCTGGCGGCGCGGCGCGACCGGCTCGCCGGCGACGTGGTGTTCATGTTCCAGCCCGGCGAGGAGGGCCAGGGCGGCGCGAAGATCATGATCGACGAGGGCGTGCTGGACGCCTCGGGACGGCGCCCGATCGCCGCCTACGCGCTGCACGTGATCAGCTCGGTGCTGCCGCGCGGCCTCTTCGTCAGCAGGGGCGGGCCGATCATGGCGGCGGCCGACCGGCTGAAGGTCACGGTGCGCGGCAGGGGCGGCCACGGGTCGATGCCGCACCGGGCCGCCGACCCCATCCCCGCCGCCTGCGAGATGGTCACCGCGCTGCAGACGATGGTGACGCGGGGCTTCGACGTGTTCGACCCGGTGGTGGTCACCGTGGGCAGCTTCCACGCCGGCACCGCCGACAACATCATCCCCGAGGAGGCGACGTTCGAGGCCACCGTGCGGTCGTTCTCGGCCGCCGCGCACGGCCGCGTCCAGGAGCGCATCCTCACGCTGCTCAAGGGCATCGCCGCCGCGCACGCCCTGGAGGTCGACGCGGAGTACGACGTCAGCTACCCGGTGACCGTCAACAGCGCCGCCGAGGCCGACTTCACCGGGGACACGGTGCGCGAGGTCTTCGACGAGCACCGTTACATCACCGCGCCCCAGCCGTTCACCGGCTCGGAGGACTTCTCGTTCGTCTGCGACCAGGTGCCCTCGGCCTTCGTCGCCCTCGGCGCCTGCCCGAACGGGGCCGACCCCGCGCGGGCGGCCTACAACCACGCGCCCGAGGCCGCCTTCGACGACACGGTGCTGCCCGACGGCGCGGCCCTGTACGCCGAGCTGGCCGAGCGCCGGCTCGGCCTCGAGGCGGCCACCGCCTGAGCGCGCCGTCCCCCTGCCGCGCCGCGGGCCGGGTGGGACGGCGGGGGTCGGGCGGGACGGCGGGGGTCGGGCGGGACGGCGGGGGTCGGCCACCGGGTCGGACGGCGGGGGTCGGCCACCGGGTCGGACGGCGAGGACCACCGGGCCGGACCGCGGCGTGGAGCATGGGTCAGGCGGCGGCGTAGACCACCAGCGAGACCGCGACGTACTGCACGACGTACGCGGCCACGGTGAAGGCGTGGAACACCTCGTGGAAGCCGAACCACCGGGGGTAGGCGGTGAGTTCCCTCACTGCACTGAACGGCCTCAGAGAGCGCCCAGGAAGCGGGCCGCCACGGTGGCCGCCGCCCCCGCCCCCGCGCCGCCGTGCTCGACGAAGACGGCGAACGCCAGGTCCCCGCGGTAGCCGACGAACCACGCGTGGTCCTCGCCCGTCCCCGTCTCGGCCGTGCCGGTCTTGCCCGCCACCCCGCCGGGCAGGGCGGAGCCGGCGGCCGTCCCCTCGGTCACGACGGCCGCCATCATGGACCTGAGCTGCGCGACGACCGGACCGGGCATGCGTCTCGGCTTCGGCCGGCCGTCGATCTCCAGGCGCTTGACGGCCTTCTCCGACATCAGCCGGGGCGGGCGCCAGGTGCCGTCCCGGACCGCCGCGGCGACCAGGGCCATGCACAGCGGGGTGGCCTGTACCGAGTTCTGCCCGATCGCGTCGGCGCCCAGCTCGTCGCGGTCGCCGGCCCTGCGCATCGTCCCGCACGTCCCCCCGATGCCCGACTTCAGGTCGCCGCCGAACCCCAGCTCCGTCGCCTCCCGCCGGAGCGCGCCGTCGCCCAGGCGCTCGACGGCGAGCCGGGCGAAGGTCGTGTTGCACGACAGGGCGAACGCCCGGCGGAGGCTGACCGTCCCGTGGTCCTGGTGGTCGTGGTTGGTGAAGGTGCGCCCGTTCGGGATGGTGTAGCGGGCGGGGCACGGCACCGGGGTGTCGGCGCTCATCCCGTCGCCGAGCAGCGCCGCCGCGGTGACGATCTTGAAGGTGGAGCCGGGCGGGGCGGGCTGGTAGAAGGCGCCCTGGCCGGCGAGCCGGTCGGCGACGGCGAGCACCTCTCCGGTGGACGGCCGCACCGCGACGACGGCCGCGGGCCGGTCGAGCCCGTCGAGCGCGCGGGCGGCCGCCGCCTGCGTCCACCAGTCCAGCGTCGTGCGGAAGGTCCGCTCGGCCGGCCGGCGGAACACCACGAGGTTCCTGGACCTGCCTGCCGAGGTGCCGGCCTCGATCGCCCACCCCGCCGACGGCGCGTCGTAGAAGTCGTCGACCTTGCCCGACAGGTCGCGGAGATAGGTCTCGGCGCCGCTGGCGTGCGGCAGCGGCCGTCCCTGCCGGGTCAGCAGTTCGGTGCCCGGCACCGGGATCTCCGCCAGGCGCAGCCGTTCACCGGCCGCGACGCCGGGGTGGAGCGTCTGCGGCGTCCAGACGACCTTCCACGCGCCGTCCCTGACGGCCAGATGGAGCACCGAGGAGAACCGCCACTGGCCGAGCTCGCCGATCTGCCGCACTCCCTCGAACGGCAGGTCGGCGGCCCGCTCGCCGTGCCGCACCAGCGTGCCGGGGGTCAGCTTGATCGACAGCACCTGCAGGTCGGTGCTGAGGCGGCGGTGCTGGTCCAGGAAGTCGGCGGGCGGGGAGAACACCATCTCCCTCATCGATGGCAAATTCTCCGCCGCCCAGGCGTCCAGGTAGGCCCGCCCCGCCGCCTCGGGGGTGCCGGTGATCCGGCGCGCGTCCAGCACCAGCGCCACCAGGGAGGCCGCGATGATGACGACGGTCACCCCGAAGAGAGCGAGCAGTCCTCGGCGGCGCATACGGTTCTCCCAAGAGTGCCGGGTATGGCACATCCCGATATATCAGAACCATGGGAGACCGTGTGGGGAAGCGTAAGGCCGAGGCGGGCCCCATGCCCGGCCGCTACCCGGTGGACATGGGCGAGGTCGAGCTGCTGCGCGACCTGGACCGGCCGCACGGCTGGCTGCTGAGCATGGCCGGGGTCCCCCAGTCGTACGTGGACCTGGAGGACCCCACCTACCTCGACTTCGAGTACGTCCGGCTGATGGCCGACGTGATCGACGCGATCCAGGAGGGGCCGCTGGACGTGGTGCACGTGGGCGCGGGCGCCTGCACCCTGCCCCGGTACGTCGCGGCGACCCGGCCCGGCTCGCGGCACATCGTGATCGAGCCGGACGCGGCGCTGGTGCAGCTCGTCCGCGACCAGCTGCGGCTGCGGTCGGTGCCCCGGCTGAAGGTGCGGGTGGCCGACGGCCGCAGCGCCGCCACCGGCCTGCGCGACGCCTCGGCCGACCTGTTCATCCTGGACGCCTTCAGCGGCGCGACGATGCCGGTGGACCTGGCGACCGCCGAGTACATGGGCGACATCGCCCGCGTGCTGAAGGACCCGGGCACCCTGCTGATCAACATCGCCGACGGCAAGGGGCTGGCCTTCGCGCGCCGCGTCGTCGCCACCGTGCGCGGCACCTTCCGCCACGTGGCGCTGCTGGCCGAGCCGGGCATCCTGCGCGGGCGCCGGTTCGGCAACCTCATCGTGACCGCCTCGGCGGCGCCGCTGCCACTGCGCGAGCTGACCCGCAAGGCGGCGGGCGGCCTCACCCAGGCCCGGTGCGTGTACGAGGAGGACCTGGTGAGGTTCGTCGCGGGCGCGGCGCCGATCAGGGACGGCGACGCGGTGCTCACCCCCGTCCCGCCGCCCGAGCTCTTCACCTGACGCGCCCGCCCGGCGTCAGTCGAACAGGTCGGGTTCGTCGCGGGCGATCTGGTCGTACAGCGGCTGGAAGTTGATCCACCCCACCAGGTCGTTGCCGATCTGCCCGTGGGTGAGCTTGGCGTTCTCGTGGGTGATCGGGACGACCTCACCGGCGGCCTTCGCCAGGAGCTGGGCCTGGCACGAGCGCTCCATGGTGACGAACCACCAGGCGGCGGCGTCCACCGAGTCGCCGACGGTCAGCAGGCCGTGGTTGCGCAGGATGACGGCCTTGTGCGAGCCCAGGGCCCGGGCGATCCTGCGGCCTTCCTCGGTCTCGACCACGACGCCGGTGTAGTCGTCGAACAGGCCGTGGTCCTCGTAGAAGGCGCACGCGTCCTGCGTGAGCGGCTCCAGGAGCCGCCCGAGCGACGACAGGGCCTTGCCGTGCACGGAGTGGCTGTGCGCGGCGGCCACGGCGTCCGGCCGGGCCTGGTGGACCATCGCGTGGATCGCGAAGGCGGCCTTGTTGACGTGGTAACGCCCCTCGACGACCTCACCCTGGTGGTTGACCAGGATCAGATCGCTGACCTTGACGTGTTTGAAGCTCATGCCGAAGGGGTTCACCCAGAAGTGGTCGAGGTGCTCGGGGTCGCGCGCGGTGATGTGGCCGGCGACGCCCTCCTCGAAGCCGAAGCGGCCGAACAGCCTGAGCGCCGCGGCCAGCCGCTCCTGGCGGTGGCGCCGCTCGTCGGCCACGTTCTCGAACTTCGGGGGTAGCCGGAAGGTCAGCTGCTCGCCGGGGACCGGACGCAGGTCCGAGAGGCTCATCTGGGTCTCCTCATTGCCCGAACATCTGTCGGTTACCACCCAGTATGGCCGTCGCCGCCCGGCCGGTGAAGGCCCTGCCGCCATCCGCCGGACGCGGCGGTTTGACCACGGGGACGACCGGGGCTTACCGTTCGATGACCAACCAATGACCAAATGAGCTTATCTGGTCATTCGTCCATCGTGAGTGAGGCCATGCCGTCCCCCGACACCGAACCTCGCGCCGGCCGAGGCGCTCCCCCCGGGCCAGGCCGTGAAGAACGCGCCCACCGCATCCTCGACGCCGCCGCCGAGCTGATCCTGCGCTGGGGATACGACAAGACGACCATCGACGACGTCGCCCGCACCGCGGGGGTGGCCAAGGGCACGATCTACCTGCACTGGAAGTCGCGGGAGGCACTGTTCGCCGCCCTGCTGCGCCGCGACCGCGTCGCCATGCTCGAACAGGTGCGCGCGGGCCTCGCCGCCGAACCCGGCGGCGCCACGCCCCGCTCCCTGTTCCGGCACCTCGCCCTGGCGGTCATGACCCGGCCGCTGATGAAGGCGAGCCTGCTGAGCGACGCCGAGGTGCTCGGCAAGCTGATCCGCAACAAGCCCACCGTGCAGACCGCCATCGCGATGCGCTCGCTGTCGGAGGTCTACCTGGGCGCGCTGCGCGAGCACGGGGCCGTCCGCACCGACCTGTCGGCGGTCGAGCAGGTGAACGTGATCACCGGCACCATGTACGGCTTCTTCATGATCACCCCGCGGATGCCGGAGGACCACCGGCTCTCCGGCGAGCGCCTGGCGGAGCTCCTCGCCGACACCCTGCACCGCGCCCTGGACGCAGGCCGCCCGCTCACCCCCGACCAGACGGCCGAGGCCACCGGGGCGGCTCTCACCTTCCTGGACGAGGCGCTGCGCGTGGCCCGTGAACGGCTCCGGCTGTCCCTGACGACGACCGACCTCGGAGAGGACTACCGACAGTGAGCGAGCCCCCTCTGGTGCTGCCCCTGGCCGACCCGGCCGCCGACCTGGCCCTCACCGGCGGCAAGGGCGCCTCGCTCGCGCGCATGGCCGCCGCCGGGCTGCCGGTCCCGCCGGGCTTCCACGTCACCACCGCGGCCTACGAGCGCTTCGTCGCCGGTGGGCTGCGCGAGGCCGTCCTGGCCGCCGTCGCCGCCGTCGCGAACCCTACCGCCGAGACCCCTGCCTCCGCCGGCCGCGCCGCCGGGGACCCCGTCAGCGGGGCCGCCGTGGGGTCGATGCCGTTCGCGGAAGCCGAGCGCGCGATCGGCGGGCTGTTCGCCGGGCGCGAGGTGCCTGAGCCGGTGAGCGCGGCGATCCGCGCGGCGTACGCGGCCCTCGGCGAGCCCGTGGTCGCCGTGCGCTCCTCGGCCACCGCCGAGGACCTGCCGGGCATGTCCTTCGCCGGGCAGCAGGAGACCTACCTGGGCGTCCAGGGCGAGGCCGCCCTGATCGACGCCGTCCGGCGCTGCTGGGCGTCCCTGTGGACCGCCCGGGCCATCGCCTACCGCGCCGGCAATGGCGTCGCGCACGAGGAGGTGACGATGGCGGTGGTCGTCCAGGAGCTGGTGCCCGCCGACGCGGCCGGCGTCCTGTTCACCGCCGACCCGGTCACCGGGGCGCGCGACCGCATGGTCCTCAACGCGGCGTGGGGGCTCGGCGAGGCCGTCGTCGGCGGCCAGGTCACCCCGGACACGGTGGTCGTGGCCCGGCCGGGCGGAGCGGTCATCGCCCGGCACACCGCCGAGAAGGCCGTGATGACCGTGCGCGCCGGAGCCGGCACCGCGGAGGTGCCGGTGCCCGAGGACCTGCGCGCCGCCCCGGTGCTGGACGCCGCCGCCATCGCCGCCCTCGCCCGCCTGGGCGAGCGCGTCGAGGAGCTGTACGGCCTTCCCATGGACGTCGAGTGGGCCCTCCACGCCGGGCGGCCGTCCATCCTGCAGGCCCGCCCGATCACCGCCCTGGAGGCCGCGGCGCCCGCGGACCTGTGGAACGACAGCCTCTCCGGCGACTACCTTTGGAGCAACGGCAACCTCGGCGAGGCCATCCCTGACGTGATGACGCCGAGCACCTACTCCTTCGTCGAGATCTTCATGTCCGGTGCGATGCGCACCTCGTCCGTCGCCGAGTTCCGCGCCTACGGGCGCATCGGCGGGCGCTTCTACATGAACCTCAGCCTGGCCATGACGCTCGCGGCGGCGTTCGGCCTGCGCAAGCGCTTCGCCATGTTCATCGAGCCGGTGTTCGGCAGGCTGCCCGCCGGCATGGACATCCCGACGGTGCCGATGTCGTGGTGGCGGATGGCCCGGTCGATCCTCCCGGCGGCGGTCGCGGTGAAGCGGGAAGTACGGGTCAACACCCGCCGGCTGCCGGAGTTCTTCGCCACGGCGCCGGGGCGGTGCGAAGCGCTGCGCGGACGCGTCGCGGCGGCACCCACGGCCGCCGCTCTGGCCGCCCTGTGGCGTGAGGAGCTCGGCCCGTACCTGCTCGAATGCTCGCACATGCTGGAGGCCGCCACCCGCCAGGACAGCGGGGCGCTCGGCCTCGGCCGCATACGGCTCGCCAAGCTGGTCGGCGAGTCCGAGGTCGCCGCGCTGAGCAGCGGCCTGCACGGCGGCGACTCCGCCCTGGCGAGCCTCGGCCCGCTCGTCGGCCTGGACCGGCTGTCTCGCGGCGAGATCGACCGCGACGCCTTCGCCCGCGAGTGGGGCCACCGGGGGCCGAGCGAGTTCGAGGTCTCCGTCGCGCGCCCCGGCGAGGATCCCCGGTGGATCGACGCCCAGCTCGCCGGCCTCCGCGAGGCGGAGCACGACATCGACGCGCTCCTCGCCCGCCAGAGTGAGCGGCGCGCCGCCGCGTGGCGCCGGCTGGCGGAAGGCCACCCGCGCCAGGTGCGGCGCGCCCGGCGCACGGTCGCGCGCATGACCAGGGCGCTCCGCGACCGGGAGGTGGCGCGCTCGGAGGTGGTCCGGGCCTTCTGGGCGGTGCGCGACTTCGTGCTGCGCGCCGGCGAGATCACCGGACATGGCGAGGACCTGTTCTTCCTGTCCGTCGAGGAGATCCTCGCCGTCCTCGACGCCCGCTCCCCCGGCGGCGGCGCCGGGCACGCGCCGGACGCCGGCAACGCCGGGGCCGCGCCTGGCGACGGCAGCACGGCGGACGGGGCGTCCGCGCTCGCGGCGGTCGCCGGACGGCGCCGGCTCCACGAACGCTACCGGGCGTTGCCGCCGTACCCCGCGCTGATCAGGGGCCGGTTCGACCCCTTCCGGTGGGCGGCCGACCCCGCGCGGCGCGGCGACGTGTACGACGAGCACGACCGGGAGGCGCCGGCGGCCGAGGCGGTGACCGGCTTCCCGGGCGCGGCGGGCGTGGTCGAGGGCCGGGCGCGGGTCATCGCGAGCGTGGAGGAGGGCGAGGCGCTCATGCCGGGCGAGATCCTGGTCACGACCGTCACCAACGTGGGATGGACGCCGCTGTTCCCGCGGGCCGCGGCCGTCGTCACCGACGTGGGCGCTCCCCTGTCACACGCGGCGATCGTCGCCCGCGAGCTCGGCATCCCGGCCGTCGTCGGCTGCGGCAACGCCACCGACCGGCTGCGCACCGGCGACCTGCTGCGCGTGGACGGCGAGCACGGGACCGTGGAGGTCCTCACGGCGGCCCGCCGCCCATAACGGCCCGGCAGAGGTCCGGACGGCGGCACGACGGCCGCGACAGGCCGTGACAGGCCGTGACAGGCCGTGACAGGCCATGGGGGCCGCACGGCGGCGGCCCCCGGTCGCGGGCGTCAGGATCAGGACGTGGCGCCGTGGTCGGCGGCGATGGCGTCCACGCGGGCGGCGAGGGTGAAGTCCTTCTCGGTCAGGCCGCCGGCGTCGTGGGTGGTCAGGGCCAGGTGGAGCCGCCGCCACCGGATGTCGACGTCCGGGTGGTGGTTCATGGCCTCCGCCTGCTCGGCCACGTCGTTGACGATGGCGATGGCCGTGCGGAAGTCGGGGGCGACGATCGTGCGCCGGATCTCGTCGCCCTCGCGCTTCCAGTCGGGCACCGTGCTCAGCCGGGTGGCGATCGCCGCTTCGTCCAACCTGTTCATGCCAGGAGTCTCGCACGCGGCGGGAAGGGTTGTCGCGCGGGCCCGGCGGCCCGGCTCACCCGGCGGCTCACCCGGCGGGTCAGCCTGCGGAGGCCTCCTGCCTGGCCGCCACCGAGGCCCCGTAGCCGCGTTCGACGATCAGGCCGGCCATCTCCTCGTACGCCTTGGGATCCTCCGGGGCGTAGGTGCCGAGGCCGTCGACGTACCGGTTGTACATGCAGAACGCCGCGGCGATGAGCACGGTGTCGTGGATCTCCAGGTCGGTGGCGCCGTTCTCGCGCGCCGCCTCGACCAGGGCGGGGGTGACGTCGGTGCCGATGCGCTGGACCGCGCCGGCGACGCGGAGCAGCGCCTTCATCTTCGCCGAGATGTCGGCGGTGTCGAGGTCGGCGCAGGCCTGGGCGACGGTCTCGGCGCCGCCGGGGAGCTGCGCGGCGGCGAACGCGGCGTGCGAGCCGTGGCAGAACCGGCAGCGGTTCAGGTCGGACACATAGGAGGCGATGAGCTCGCGCTCGCCCCGGGTCAGCGTGTTCTCGCCCCGCAGCAGGATCTCGGCGAGCTCGTTGAGCACCTTGGCGGTGTCCGGCCGGTACAGCATCAGCCCGACGATGCCGGGCGCGTCGTTCCCTAATTCGATGTGCGGCATGGCTCTCTCTCATGTGTGTCGGTGACGGATGCCCGCCCGCGGGCGCGGCGACGCCGTACCACCGGGCCCGCGGGCGCCGGTGGTACGGACGGTGTGGTCAGACGCCGACCAGCCGGCAGGTCGCCGTCGAGGTCTTGGCGGGGTCGCTCTCGGAGGTCGCGGTCAGCTTCAGCCGGCCGAGGTGGTCGCCGCCCTTGGCCCGCTGGGCGTAGACGGGCACGAGGGTGGAGTCGCCGAACCCGACGGCGGCCAGCGTGTTCGGCGTCCAGGCCGACCAGCCCTTGCCCTCCACACTGGCCGACAGGCGGTAGACGTCGGACTTCAGGTACGCGCCGACGTCCTCCGGGTGCTGCCCCTGGGGCGCCGCGGCCTTGCCGGTGTTGGCGAGCGGGAAGCGGCAGGCCGCCCACTGCGTCCCCGTGGTGACCGCCGCGCTGGGCAGGACCCTGACGCCGTGCCGCTGCGGCCCCGCGCCGTCCAGCGAGCGGATCGCGACCGTGTAGGAGAGGATGCCCTTCTTGTCGCGCTGCAGGCCGAGCACGTAGAAGTGCAGGCGGTTGGCCTGGTCCACGTACTCGTACTCGCTGCCGGAGTCGGTGCCCGCGTGGAACAGGGCGTCGGAGAGCTGCCGGTAGTCGCCGATGGTGATCGGGACCCGCGTGCCGTCCGGCAGGACGTAGTCGGTCATGCCGATGTCCTGCGGGTTGGCGTCGATCACCCACTCGAACGGCGCCTGGTCCTGGTTCTTGGTCTTGGCGAGCAGCACGCCGGAGTCGGGGGTGAAGGAGTCGGCGCCCATGCGGTCGACCACCTCGACCGTGTAGTTCTGGTAGCCGCCGCCGTCGCACAGCGGGTCGGTGGCGACGTCGCACTTGGGGCTGAGGTCGCCGGTGCCGAGGGCGATGTTGACGCCGGACAGCTCGCTCTCGCCCGGCTGCGCCTCGCGGGCCTTCACCCGGGCGACGACCAGGCCCGACGCGGCCAGCGCCTCCCGTGACAGCCGCAGGACGTTCTTCTCGTCCACCATCTCCAGCTTGATCTTGTTGCGGAGCATGTGCTGTGCGCCCATCGAGCCGCCGCCCGTCGGCGGGATGGTCCAGCGGCTGTGCGGACCGCCGGGGCCGTTGAAGCTGCCCCGGCTGAGCATCTCCCAGATGCCGGTGTACGCGCGGCGCGGCGGGACCCCGAACGGGTTGTTGTAGTTGTCGCCGATGCCCAGGATGTGGCTGAACTCGTGGGCGTAGACGCCCTGACCGGAGCTCTCCGCCTGGGTGGAGGAGCCGCCGCCCGCGTTCGGCCAGATGGTGGACGCCGAGGCCCAGGAGGTCCACTCGACGTACCGGGTCCTGGCCCAGTTGGGCAGGGCCGGGTCGGGCGGCCCGAAGGGGTCGGTGACCTGCTCCTTGGTGGGGAACTTGATCGGCCCGAACTCCTGCCAGGTGGACGACTCGTCCTGGCCGGCGCTCAGGTAGAACACGAAGTCGTACTGGCCGATCGTCGCCTCGCCCGCGTCGGCGGCCCAGGCCGCGCGTCCGTCGGTGCGGATGTTGCGACTGCAGGTGTCCCCGGCCGGGCAGGCGGTGCCGCTCTGGAACTCCATCGCGTACTCGTGGGACTTGCCGGGCATCTCGTACGGGCCGAAGGCGGTGAGGTCGACCCCGTACCGGCCGCCGGAGTCCTCCATCCAGTACTCGTTGATGGTGTGGCCCCGGTTGAGCTGGTTGGGGGTGTTGAGGAAGTCCTTGTAGAACTGGGCGACCTTGTCGCGGGGGATGTCGTGCGCCTCGGTGCTCGGGTTGCCGAAGACCGTGGAGTGCGGCGGGCGGGTCACCACGAACGACTGGCCCGGGTAGTCGAGCAGGACGAGCGCGCCCTTGAAGGTGCGCTTGGAGGCGACGCCCGCCGGGTCCGACCAGTCGGTGCCCGGGACGGGCTTGTAGTCCTCCCAGGTCATGTGGTCGGGGTTCTTCCAGTTCTGCGGGTCGATCACGGCCGGGCCGCCGGGTCTGCCCCGGAGCAGGGCGGCGGGCTCCCCCTCCTGCCATGGTTGCCGCTGCGGCCACAGGTCGGCCTGCCACGGATGGGCCGGCGCGGGCGGCGGCTCCGCCAGAGCGGGAGCCGCCCCCAGCCCCACGGGGGCCAGCACGGCGGCGATGAACAGTACGGTCAGTCGTCTTTTCCTACGATGGGTCGACGACTCGCTCACGGCCTCACCCCTCCGCCCGGGCCGACCGGCCCAGGACGTGACAGACGTCTTTGCCGGAGATCTTCCACCAGTTGCCGGAAGTACGAAAGAGTCTTTATCCGACAAATAGCGAAAGAGAAGGCAGAGGAGTGCGCGGCGCTACTTGACGGCGCCCGCGGTGAGACCGGACTGGATCTGCCGCTGGAAGACGATGTAGACGATCAGCATCGGCAGGATCGCCATGCTCAGGGCCGCGAACAGCCCCGGCCAGTCGGCCTCGTACCCGGCGCTGGTGTTGATGTTGGCGATGCCCTGCGTGATCAGCCACTTGTCCTCGACGTTGCCCGACAGCAGCACGATCGGGAGCAGATACTGGTTCCACTGGCCGAGGATGTTGAAGATCGTGATGCTGATCAGGCCCGGCCTGGCCATCGGCATCATGATCTGGAAGAACGTCCGGGTGTGCGAGCAGCCGTCCATCATGGCCGCCTCGGCCACCGAGGTGGGCAGCGTCTTGAAGAAGGCGGTCAGGAAGAACACCGTGAACGGCAGCGAGTAGGCGATGTAGACCAGGATCACGCCGGTGAAGGTGTCGGTCAGGCCAAAGCTCCGCACGACGAAGAACAGCGGCACCAGCGCCAGGAACACCGGGAAGGACAGCCCGGACACGAACAGGAAGTAGATCGCCCGGTTGCCCCAGAAGCGGTAGCGCGCCAGCACGTACGCGGCCATCGAGCCGAACAGCATCGTGAAGAACGTGCTCACGCCCACCACGAAGACGGTGTTCAGCATGTACCTGCCGACGTGGGCCTTGTCCCAGGCTCGGCCCCAGGCCGCCCAGCTGTAGCCGTGCGGCAGCGCGAGGGGCGCGTCCCCGACGATCTCGGGGTTGGTCTTGAACGAGGCGAGGAACGTCCACAGGATCGGGCCGACGACCAGGATGGTCCACACGATCAGGGCGACGTGCGACAGGGCGCCGAACACGCCCACCGGGTTCTGCCGGCGCCGGGTCGTGGCCGCGCGCGGCGCCTTGGCCACCCGCACCGCATCGGTCTGAAGCGCCATGACTAGAACTCGATCCTCTCGCGCCGCGTCACGCGCAGGCTGAGCGCCGCGAACGTGATGGTCAGGAAGAACAGCGCCACGCCCATCGCCGAGGCGTAGCCGAACTTGGAGAAGGTGAACGCCGTGCGCCAGATCTCCAGGGGCAGCACCGTGGTCGCGTTGTCCGGGCCGCCACGGTCCACCGACAGCACCTGCACCAGCGCGAAGCAGTCGAAGGCGGCGATGCCGAGGTACACCCAGCCGACCTGGATGGTGTCCCAGATGAGCGGGAGCGTGATGCTGAAGAACAGCCGGAACCGGCCGGCGCCGTCCAGGGCCGCCGCCTCGAACACGTCGCGCGGGATGGCCGACATGCCGGCGGAGAACAGCACGACGTAGAACCCGACCGACTGCCAGACGACCACGGCCATGATCGCCCAGAGGGCGAGGTTGGTGTTGATCAGCCAGCCGACCGGGCCGAGCCCGACGGTGGCCAGCAGGCCGTTCAGCACGCCGGTGCCGTCGGGGCGGTAGATCGCCTGGAACAGGACGCCAACGACGGCGACGGCCAGCACCTGGGGGAAGAAGTACACCACCCGGTAGAACTGCGACCCCCAGACGCCCTTGGTCTTCCCGCTCCCGCCGCCGCCCCCGATGTTCAGCAGGAACGCGAAGAAGAGCGCGATCGCGATGGTGATCAGCGGCATGGCGAGCAGCAGGAGGGCGTGGTGGCGCACCGCCGCCCAGAACACCTCGTCGCCCAGCAGCCGGCCGAAGTTCTCGAAGCCGATGTACTGCGGGTTGGCCGAGATGCCCTTCCAGTTGGTCAGCGAGATGTAGAACGCCTGGATGTACGGGCTGATCACGAAGACCACGTACAGGACCACCGGGATCGCCAGGAAGGACACGATGAACCCGTATGTCCGCATCTTGGCAGAGAGCAGCCACCCGGCCAGCCCGCCGTCGCCATGCCGCATGATCGACTACACCGTCCGGTTCTGCTTGGTGATGGAGGAGTCGGCCTTCACCGAGTCGGCCTTCTTCTGCATGTTGGCGCAGAACTCCTCGGCCGAGATGCGGCCGAACATCAGCGAGTTGGTCTGCTTGCGCAGCTCGGTCTCCAGCTCCTTGTACCAGTTCTCGAAGCTGCTGTAGGTGACGATGTTGCTGCCCGCGGCCGTGAGGGCGTCGTTGACGCTCTTCAGGCCCGGGCTGAGCGAGAGCCCCTCGGCGGCGCCGGAGACGACGGTGAGGCTGCCGGACTTCTCGGTGAAGCCCTTCGCACCCTCCTTGGAGAGCATGATGCGGGCGTACTCCAGCGCGCCGGCGGTGTTCTTGCCCTTGGCCGGGATGATGTACGGCTCGCCCGCGGCCGAGCGGATCGCCTCGAACGGCATCTTGTCGGCCGAGGTCAGGCTCGGGGTCGGCGTGACGGCGTACTCGAACGAGGCCGGGGTGTTGGACTTCTGCTCGTTCTCCAGCCACGACCCGGACGGGTACAGCGCGACCTTGTCCTGGTTCTGCCTGGTCTGGACCTCGGTGTGGATCAAGCCCTCGTAGCTCTTGTCCATGAACTTGCCGATCTCGGCCCACGCGGCGGCGGACTGCTTGATCGAGTCACGGTTCCAGACGCCGTCCACGAGGTTGTCGATGTCCATCAGCACCTGGTTCCCCTCGACCTTGGCGGCCGTGATCAGGATCATCCAGTACTGGTAGTAGGAGGCGTTCTTGCCGGCGTAGGCGTACGGCGTGAGGCCGGCCTTCTTGATCGTCTCGCAGAGCGTCTTGAACTCGTCGAAGGTCTTCGGCGGAGCCCAGCCCTTCTCCTGGAACAGCTTGGCGTTGTACCAGAGGCCGTAGCCGCTGGAGACGTAGTTCAGGATGTAGGGCTTCCCGGCGACCAGGCCCGACTCGTAGGTGCCGGGGATCAGCGTGTCCTTGACCTTCTTGCTCGGGTCGTCGATGGAGGGCGCGTCGAACAGCGGCGTGAGGTCGAGGAGCTGCCCCTCGGACTGCAGGGCGCCGTTGTCCATCAGGTCGGAGCCGGAGTTGGCGATGAAGTCCGGGACGTCGCCGCTGGCGAAGCGGGGCTGCAGCGTCTGGGAGATCTGCTGCGTGGCGACGTGCTTGACCGAGGCCTTCGGGAACTCCTTCTTGTACAGCGGCTCGTGCACGTCGGTGGCGTAGCTGTCACCCAGGCCGCCCTTGAAGATGACGACTTCGAGCGGGGCGTCCGCCTTGACCCCGAAGGGGTTGGCCGCCGAGGTCGCGGCGCCGCTCGCGGTGGCGCTGGGGGCGGCGGTGCCGGTGCCGCTGGTCGCGCAGGCGCTGAGCACGCCGGCCGCCGGTCCTGCGACGAGTGCGGTGAGGCCGATCCGGCGGAGCATCTGCCGCCGGGTGATCTCTCGGGGCGTGCCGGCGGAGTTGGACATGCAACCCTCCAGAATGAGCTATCAATTAGGAAAGTTTCCTAAACGTTTGGAGGAACGTACGTCCATCCCCCTACACCGTCAAGTGGTATGGGCCAACCCGTGATCGAGCTGTGGCCGACCAGCATTCGACCCGCGACAGAGGGGCACGCCGGAGGCGTGAGGAAACCCCGGCGTAATCTCACAACGGCACAGGTCATGGGCCGATGATGGCACAAACAGCCCCTAATTCGACACCCCCCATACCCGGTCTAGACCAGATGCCCGCCGACCCCGCCGCACGCCTCCACAGGTCCGGTCGCCTTCCCACCCACGCAGCCCGATCGTCACGATCCGATAACGCCGACCGCGCACCAAGCCTGCCGCCGCCGCAGGCGCGGCCCGCCGTCCGGAGAACCGCCTCCCCCGACGCGACCGGCCGCCGGAGAGCCCGCTCCGGCGGCGGCGGACGGCGACCCGGTCGAGATCACCTCCGCGGGACCGGCGATCTCGCCCCCCGGCGGGGCCTGGTGTCCGCCAGGCGGACCGGTCCGGCGTCGCGCGCGCGGAACGGCTAGCGTCGGAGCCGGAAGGAACGGAACGAATAGGCTTAATCCCCCCGATCCTCCGATCCCACCGATCCCATCGATCCACGAGGAGCACGAGCTTGCCGCTCCAGATGACCGGCGCCCCCAGCGATCCCGACCTGATCCGCCTGCCATGGGACCTACCGCTGGAACAGTGGCCCGAGCACTACCTGGTGACGCTGCCGCGCGGCATCTCCCGGCACGTCGTCCGGTTCGCCCGGCTGTCCGGGCGGGTCTACGCGATCAAGGAGATCAGCCAGCGGTACGCCAAACGCGAGTACCAGCTCCTGTGGGACCTGAGCCGCCTGGACACCCCCTCCGTCGAGCCGGTGGCCGTGGTCACCGGCAGGACCTCGGCCGACGGGGAGCCGCTGGACTCCGCGCTGATCACCCGTCACCTGCAGTTCTCGCTGCCCTACCGGGCCGTGCTGTCGGGAACGCTGCGCCCCGACACGCTGATCCGCCTGCTCGACGCCCTCGCGGTGCTCCTGGTGCGCCTTCACCTGGCCGGCTTCTTCTGGGGTGACTGCTCGCTGAGCAACACGCTGTTCCGCCGGGACGCGGGCGCGTTCGCCGCCTACCTGGTGGACGCCGAGACCGGCGAACTGCACCCCGTGCTCACCCAGGGCCAGCGCTCCCACGACATCGACGTCGCCCACGTGAACATCTACGGCGAGATGCTCGACCTGGAGGCCGGCGGCCTGCTCCACCCCTCGATCGACCCGCTGGCCTTCGCCGAGCAGCTCATCGAGCGCTACCACCGGCTATGGGACGAGCTCACCCAGGAGGAGATCGTCGAGGACGTGGAATGGCACCGCGTCGACCAGCGCATCCGGCGGCTCAACTCCCTGGGCTTCGACGTCGCCGAAATGATGGTCAGGCGCAAGGCCGGCACCGCCCGCCTGATCGTGCGGCCGAAGGTCGTGGACGCCGGCCACCATCAGCGTCGCCTGCTGCGTCTGACCGGGCTGGACGTCGAGGAGAACCAGGCCAGGCGGCTGCTGAACGACCTGGACGCCTTCCGGGTCGCCAAAGGGCTGCGCCACGAGGACGAGGCGATCGTCGCGCACCGCTGGCTGGCCGAGACCTTCCAGCCGACCGTCAACGCCATCCCCGTCGAGCTGCGCGGCAAGCTGGAACCCGCCCAGCTCTTCCACGAGGTGCTCGACCACCGCTGGTTCATGTCCGAGACCGCCGGCCGCGACGTCGGCCTGGAAGCGGCCGTGAAGTCCTACATCGACACCGTCCTGGTCTTCAAACCCGACGAAAAAGCCGTAATAGGCGACGCCCACCCATCCGACCCCCTCAACCCCTGACCCCGCCACCAAAAGCACCCCCGAACAGCACAACCTCCGGCCCCCCGCAATGCGCATGCGAAGGCCCCCTCACCCCCGCCCCCGGAATACGCGTGCGAAGGCCACCGCCCTCTCACCTCCGCCCCCGGAACACGCGTGCGAAGGCCACCACGCCCCCGCCCCCAGGATGAACGACACGACCCCCTCGTTCCCGCCCCGGACCCAAGCATGAAAGGACACGGCGCCCCGACTCCTCTCCCGCAACGAGCCCCTCGGAATGGCGCCGCGGCGGTGGGACGCGGGGCGGCGATGCCGGCGCCACTCGTACGGCGGCCCACCGGGCCCCGGGGTCAAGTCGGGGTGGATTCCAGGTGGTGGAGGTGGGTGGCCGCATCGGGGAGGTGGGATTCGGTGAAGACGCGGATGCCGTTGGCCTCGAGCAGGGTGGCCGTCACGCCGGCGCCGGGGGTCGTCCGCCCGCGGAAGGCGCCGTCATGGACGCGCAGGCTGCCGCATGACGGGCTGCCGTCTTTGAGGATGGCGAGCCTGACGCCCATCGACAGGGCGACCGCGAGCGCGGCCTGCGCCCCGGCCAGGAAGTGCCGGGTGACGTCGGCGCCGTCAGGGGTGAGGATGCGCGCGACCCCGGACAGCACGGCGGCGCCGCCGACCCCGCCCTCGATCTCGGCGGGCGGTCTCGGCACCGGCAGCCCGCCCTCCACCTCGGGGCAGAACGGCACCAGTCGCCCCTCGGCTTGCCACCGGGCGAGCAGCGTGTCGTCGAGGGTCTTGGCGCGGCCGTCGAACCGCACCCGACGGCCGATCAGACACGCACTGACCAGGATCCTCTCCATCCCTCCACGGTAGCCACCGCCGCGACCCCAGGGTCTCCCGGCAGCGGCCGGTTCCTCTGGCACCGCTCCAGAGTCCTCCCGTCCCGTGGCAGCGGCCGTAGGATCCCCCGGGTCCGTGGCAGCGGTCCCTGGTTCCCTGATGGCGATCCCTGGTCCCGTGGCAGCAGCCACGGGACCCTTCGGAGCAGCGCCGAGTCGCTCGCGGTAGCGGCGCTGGACGCTCCGGGCAGGGGAGACAAACAGGGCAATAAATCCCCGTTTCCCCGCTTCATTGTGGGACAAATAGCGCCAGCCAGACATTTTCCCCGTCACACCGAGTGGTATTCGAGCCGACGCCTGCCACTTGGGGGATCGATCCTTCTACTTGGTGAGACATCCTTCTATCTCATATCTTTCACAGCTATTTACGCCGAATGGAATCCCCCGGTCATTTCCCTAGAGTTGGCCGCCACATGCGGTTCGGATCGACCGGCGAGGAGTCGACCATGCTCGACATCGAGGACTGTCTCACCGACATCCTGGCCATCCCGGGTGCGCTGGACGCCCTCGTCATCGAGGACACCGGCGGGACCGCCGTCGCGGCGGGACGGACGGTCGCCGACCTCGATCCGCAGGAGTCGGCCGCCGCGCTGAGCCGCACCCTGCGCGCGACGCTGGACGGGCTGGCCGTGACCTCGCCCGACGGCACCGTGCGGGTGGAGGACGTGATCATCACCGCCGACACCGGCCACCACCTGCTGAGGCCTCTGGAGACGGCGCTCACCGGCCCGATCCTGCTCTACCTGCGACTGGACCCGGAGCGCGCGAACCTCGCGCTCGCGCGTCACCACCTGCGCGCCATCTCCGGCCGCCTGGTCACGCAGTCCCCACCCGTCCAGCCCACCCCCGTCCACTCCGCGCCCGGCCCGCCCACCTCCGCCCGATCCGCGCCCGCCCTGTCGACCTCCGCCCACTTCGCGCCCGCCCGGTCCCCGACGGCGGGGTCCGCCTGCCCGGCAGGCCCTTCCCGGGGATCGGCCGCTCCAGCGGGCCCGTCCCCGGGATCGGCCGCTTCCGCCGGTTCGGCGTCCGTGCTGCCGAAGCGGGCCGGGCACGCGGGACTCCGGCCGGACGCCGTCCCGTCCGCGGCCACTCCTCCACCCGGAGCACCGGAGGCGCCGGGGCTGCCGCGGGTCAGCGGCGATCCAGGCGACGTCGGCATGCTGCTCAGGCTGCGCGACGCCCTGGAGAAGCTGCCGTGAACGGTGACGGCGACAAGGGCGCGACGGCGTGATGAGGCTGCAATCGCTCAAGCGGGCCGGAAAGAGGCTACCGATGGATCTACGCCGCAACGTGCACGAAGAGATGCTCCTCCTGCGCGGGCGCATGGACGAGGTGACCGGCGCCCTGGTGTGCACGGTGGACGGGATGCTCGTGACGGCGCAGATCCGGGCCGAGGCCGAGCAGGTGGCGGCGCTGACCTCCGCGCTGCACGCGCTGAGCGACCGCATGACCGGCCTGATCCATGCCGGCGCCCTGGAGGAGACGCTGATCTCCGGCGCCGGCGGCCACGCGGCCTGCTACGCCGCGGGCCCCAAGCTCGTTCTCACCGTCCTGGCGGCCAGGGGCGCCAACCTCGGGCTGCTGCGGATGGAGGGACGCAGGACGGCGGCGCGGCTCGCCGCCATCGTCGAACGCGCGCCGGCCGCCGGATAGCGGCGGCCGGCGCGCTCGCACCCACGAGAGGAACAACGACGAACATGGCCGGCATTGATGTCTCCCTCAAGGAGATGATGGCCGTCGACGGCGCGGTCGGCGCCGCGGTGGTCGACTACAACAGCGGCATGGCGCTCGGCACGCTGGGCGGCTCCAAGGATCTCGACCTTCAGGTCGCGGCCGCCGGGAACACCGAGGTCATCAAGGCCAAACTCCGCACGATGGACGCCCTCGGCCTCAAGGAGGGCATCGAGGACATCCTGATCACGCTGAGCAACCAGTACCACATCATCCGCCCGCTGTCGGGCCGGGGTGGCAAGGGCCTGTTCCTGTACCTGGCGCTGGACCGGGGTCGCGCCAATCTCGCGATGGCGCGGCACTCGCTCCGCGCGATCGACGAGAAGCTCGACATCTGACGGTGGACGCGCCCCGCGACACAGGAGGCGCGTCCACAGCGACGACCGCGCCCCCGATCAGGACACGTGCGTTTGAGAGCGGCGGGCGCGCCCTCGTTCAGGGGCGGTGGGCGCGCTCGGTGAGGTCGGTGACGGCGGCGACGATGTCCGGCCACAGTTCGCGCGGCAGGTCGTGACCCATCCCCGGGAAGGTCAGCAGCTTGGCCCCGGGGATGGCGTCCGCGGTGGCCTGGCCGCCGGCCGGTCGCACCAGCGGATCGGCCTCGCCGTGGATGACCAGGGCGGGGACCGACAGCTCCCTGAGCCCGGCGGTGCGGTCGCCCGACCCGCGAATGGCGGCGAGCTGGCGGGCGAACCCGGCCGGGTCGTAGGCGCGGTCGAAGCTCTCGCCGGCCAGCCGGGCGACGCGCTCGTCGTCCGCCGGGTAGCCGGGCGAGCCGATGACCCGGCGCGACTCGATCGCCCGCCGGACGACGGCGTCGCGCTCGGGGGCCGACCTGGTGACCAGCACCGCCATGGCCTCAGGGGTGGGCGAGCCGATGTGCGGAGACGGCGTGGACATGATGGAGGTGAGGCTGAGCGTCCTGGCCGGATGGCGGATGGCGAAGCTCTGCGCGATCATCCCGCCCATCGACGCGCCGAGCACGTGGGCGGCGTCCCAGCCCAGCGCGTCCAGTAGGCCGGCGGTGTCGTCGGCCATGTCCTCCAGCAGGTACGGCGGCGGCGCCACCACGCCGTCCGGTCCCGGGTTGAAATGGGGTACGCCCGCCTCGTGGAAGTGGGTGGACAGGCCGGCGTCCCGGTTGTCGAAGCGGACGACGCGGTGCCCCCTGTCGGCGAACAGCTCGCAGAGCTCCACGTCCCAATTGATCAACTGCGAGCCGAGACCCATGATCAGCAGTAGCGGCCGGCCGGTGGGGGGCCCGAAGGCCTCGTAGGCGATCTCGACGCCGTTGGTCGTCGCGCGGTTCATGCCGACAGAATTCCATTCTGTTTCGCTCGGCGACAAGACCCCCCGCCGGAGGCGGTCACTGGGTGGCGAGGTGGGCCTTGAAGCCGGCCCCGTAGTTCGTGGCCGTGCCGTTCCAGTCGGTGATCAAGGACGGTCCGCTGGAGCAGTCCCAGTTGTTCCACGTCCACGCCAGGTAGGACAGGCCCTTCTGGTCCAGCCAGCTCATCAGCTGGTCGATGTACCCGTGGGCGCAGTCGTTCTCGCCGATCTCCCCCGCCACGAGCGGTACCTGGGCGGCCACCGGGGCGAGCTGGCTGTCCCAGCAGCTCTGGTTGGCGCAGACGTTGAAGTTGTAGGAGTGCCAGGCGGCGACGAGGTTGCCGGCCGGGTCGGACGGCTTGTACGACAGCCACTGGGTCAGGTCGTTGGAGTAGGCGAGCCCGCCGAGCAGGATCACGTTCTGCGCCCCGGTCGCGCGCACGGCGTTGACCAGGGTCTGCATGCCCGCCACCTGGTACCCGATGCCCGCGCAGGTGCCGCCGTTCTTCCAGCACGCCCAGCCGGAGGCCGCGCTGCCGGTGGCCCGCTCGGGATAGGGCTCGTTGAACAGGTCGAACACGATCGCGGTGTCGTTTTTGAAGGTGTTGGCGACCGAGGTCCAGAAGCTCGGCGCGTACTGCGCGTCCGGCATGGGCTTCTGGCACGAAGCGTGCACGTCGGTGCAGGCGGAGGAGTTGCCGGTGTAGGAGCCGTAACTCCAGTGCATCTCCACGATCGGGGTGATGCCGTGCGCCAGCAGCCTGGAGACGTACCCCTTCACCTCGTTCTGGTAGGTCGTACCGCCGTACTGCGACTGGACGTTGCCGGTGCCGAGCCAGCACTCCTCGTTGAGCGGGACGCGGACGGTCCTGATCTTCCAGGCGGCCATGGCGTTGATGGAGGCGTCGTCCATCGGCCCGTTCCAGATGCCGTTGCCCTGGATGCAGGCGAACTCCCCGCCCGAGCGGTTGGCGCCGAGGAGCCGGATGGCCTGCCCCGCCTGGTTGACGAGCTTGTTGCCCGAGACGTGCAGCTTGGGCGCCGAACCCGGCGGCACGCTGGGCGTAGGCGTCGGCGTCGGGGTCGGCGTCGGGGTCGGGGTCGGGGTCGGGGTCGGCGTCCTTGTGGGAGTGGGTGTCGGCGTGGGCGTCCGGGTGGGCGTCGGGGACGCGGTCGGCACTCCGGTGCAGGCCACACCGTTGACCGAGAAGGCGGTGGGGACGGGGTTGGCGCCGCCGAAGGTGCCGGTGAACCCGATGCCGGAGACGGTGGCGTTCGTGGCGATGGAGCCGTTGTACGACATGCCGGCGGCCGTGACGTGCGCGCCGGACTGCGTCCAGGTGGCGTTCCACCCCGAGGCGACCTTCTGGCCGGAGTCGGGGAAGTCGAACTCCAGCTTCCAACCCGTCAGCGGGTCGCCGAGGTTGGTGATGGCCACGTCGCCCTGGAATCCGCCGCTCCACTGATTGGTGATCTTGTAGGCCACCGTGCACCCTGCGGCGGCGCCGGCGGCCGGCGCCATCACCGCTGCGATCCCACCCGCGGCGACCAGCGCGGCCGCCGCGAAAGTGGCGAGACTTCGTCTCATCAGGCGTCCTTTCCGGAAATGAACGGCCACCGGTACGGCACGCGATGGACCGCCGAATGAAGCGTCCCGAAATTAATCGATTAAGTCGACGGTCGCGACCCTTCACCGCTGCGGCGGACGCCCCACGTGCCCGCTGGTCATCACCGGTCAGGCGTCATGCGGGCACCGCGGGCGCCGCAGCCCATCCCGGCCAGGACAAACGCGCTCGCCGGTCGGAAATTGAACCGATTAATCACCGTCGCGACGCGGCACAGATCCGTTGAAAGGTTCAGCCCCCGGCGCCCGCGCCGCGACGCGGTTCCTGGAAGGCGCTGATCCGCCACACGACCATCGCCGCGAGGACCGCCGCGGCGATCCCGATCGGCGTGGCGGCGAATCCCAGCCACGTGACGACCACGATCGGGTCTCTGTCCGTCCTCAGCTCAATCGCCCGCTGAGCGAACGCGCTCGGCGGTCGTGGTTAGGGCGCGTAGGCACGCGGTTTCCACCGGGTTAGGGTTCGGTCATGGCATCGGCGACCGCGGAGCTGTACCGGCGGTTCGCGTCCATGGAGGCGCGGGGCAGCTCGCCGCTCTACGAGGAACTCGCCCTCGGGGTGGCGGACGACCGTGACCTGCTCGACCTGCTGTCCGGCCTCCCGGCGGCCAAGCGGCAGCCGAACCTGCTGTTCGCCGCCGCCCGGCACGTGAGCGGGACTCCGGACGGCTACCGGGCGTTCCGCAAGGCCGTCCTCGACCACCGTGACGCGGTCGTGGCCACGATGCTCTCCCGGCGCACGCAGACCAACGAGCCGGCGCGGTGCGCCGCGCTGTACCCCCTGCTCGCCTCGCTGCCGCAGCCGCTGGCGCTGCTGGAGGCCGGGGCGTCGGCCGGGCTGTGCCTGCTCCCCGACCGCTACGGGTACGACTACGACGGCACCCTGGCCGGCGCGGTGGACAGCCCGTTGCGGGTGCGGTGCCAGGTCGAGGGCGAGCCGCCCCTGCCCGGACCGGGAGCGGTCACCGTCGCCTGGCGGGCCGGCATCGACCTGAACCCGCTCGACGTCACCGACCCCGACGACGTCCGATGGCTGCGGACGCTGGTCTGGCCCGAACACCACGAACGGTTGCGGCGCCTGGACGCCGCGATCGAGCTGGCGCGGCAGGACCCTCCCCGCGTCGTGCGGGGAGATCTCAACGCGCGCCTCGGCGAGGTGGCGGCCCAGGCGCCCCCGTCGGCCACGCTCGTCGTCTTCCACACCGCGGTGCTCTACTACGTACCCGAAGCCGGCCGGGCCACGTTCGTGGACCAGGTGCGGCGGCTCGACGGGCACTGGATCTCCCAGGAGGATGCCGAGATCCTGCCGGACGTCGCCGCTCGCCTCGGGCGGCGGCCCCCGGCGGACACCCTCACCTACACCGTCGCGCTCGACGGGCGCCCCGTCGCCTTCTCCGCCATCCACGGCGGCCACCTGCACTGGCTGAACAACGGCCACGATCTGGGCGAGGCACCGTGAGGGAGATCGGCTGCTCCATGTCGGCGTCCCTTGACTGCCGACAAGCGCGCTCCACTGCGCTGGAGTGCTCGTCCTGCCACTTCAGGGTCTCGGCGGTGATGTAGGCGACCGCCTCCGCAATTTCGCCGGCCGGGAACAGCATGCGATACGCCTCGCCCATTCGAGGAGCGACGCGGTAGGAGAACCGCTGCGCGGCACGGACGATCGTGACCGCCGCACGAGCTTCTCCATCCCCTCTACGATCTCCAGCCGCGGAAGGACATGGCCGTGTGCGCCCGGGGAGTCGCGCACGTCCGGAGAACCTCGCACACCGGGCGGGAATTGCGTAGAAGTCGCCCTCAACCTGTCCAAGGCCGTCGCTGTGCGCGACAGCAAGCGACTCGATGGACCCGCCGTGGTCTGTTCTCCCGCGGCCTGGCGGTCGTCCAAGCGCGTGGTGAAGCACGACCCGACCGGATTCTGAGCCCGCCACGACCCAGCGGGGCCGGTGCTGTGACCGGCGAGCGTTCGCCGGTCACCCGCCGCACAACGGCGCCGGATTCGCCGTACCCCGTCTCGCCGCCCCGGCGCCGGGGAAGGACTCAGCCAGAGCGGACTAAGCCACGTGCCGGGGGAAGACCCGGCCGGCACGAGGTGAGCGTCACACCCAGCACGGGGAAGGACCCGGCCAGGACCCGGCGAGTGTCGCACTCGGAGATGGTGAGTGGTCGGCGCGCCTAGCTGGACGGGGTTCGGATGCAGGTGGTCGTGGGGGTGTTGTCGGCGCCGCTGGTGGTGGTCGCCTGGATGCCGAACGTGGTGGACCCGTTGGGGGCCAGTGCTCCGTTGAAGCTCAGGTTCGTGATCGTGTACGGGTTGGCGGTGTCGCTGGTCTGGGCATTCCAGACCCGCGTCAGCTGCTGACCGCCGGGGAAGGTGAGGGTGACCCTCCACCCGGTGGTCGGGGTGGTGCCGGTATTGGTCACGACCACCAGCCCCTGGAACCCGCCGGGCCAGGCGCCGGCCGGGCTGTACACGGCTGTACAGCCCCTGGTCGGGCAGGCCGGGATGTACACGGTGACGGGTGTGGTGAAGGCGGAGGTGTTGCCCGCCGCGTCACGCGCCCGCACCTGGTAGCGGAAGACCCCCACGCCGGACTGGGTGAAGGACGTGGTCGTCGAGGTGCCGACGGAGACGTACGTGCCGCCGGTGGTGCCGGGCGCGCGCCAGATCTCGTACCCGGCGACCCCCCTGTCGTCGGTGGACGGGGCCCAGGTCAGCGTCACCGAGCCGCAGGTGACGGTCGCGGTCGGTGTACCCGGCGTCGTGGGCGCCTGCGTGTCCGGCGGCGGCATCGTCGGGCAGGGCGGCGGCACGACGCGGACCGGCTCGGTGAAGGCGGAGGTGTTGCCGGCCGCGTCGCGTGCCCGCACCTCGTACTGGTACAGCCCGTTGATGGGCTGGGTGAACGAGGTCGCCGTGGTCGTCCCGACCGAGGTGAACGAACCGCCGTAGGACGCGGCGTACACGTCGTAGCCGGTGACCCCGACATTGTCGGTGGAGGCGGTCCAGCTCAGCGTCACCGACAGGGGATTGCATCTGACCGTGGAGCTCAGCCCGGTGGGAACCGTCGGCGGGCTGGTGTCGGCGAGCCGCGTGATCCGCGCGGGAGCCGTCGCCGAGAACGCGGGCGTGGTCACCCCGAGCCCGGCCAGTGCGGTGAGCGCCGCGAGAACGATGGAGATGACTCGCCGTTGCATGGTGACTCCCTGGCGGCCAGGAGGTGGGGGCGGTGGCCTGCCGGCCCCGCCATACCGATCGACGCGCTACGCCGACGGTAGGACCGCGTGTCGCCGCATGTCGACACCGCGGCCAGGCGGGCCGCGAAGTCACAGGTCGCGGATGGAAATTTCAGCCCGCCGAACCTGGCCGCACCCCCGCTCCTGGGCGGTTCACGCCGTCGGCACCGCTCAGCGCAGCCGATGTCGAGCGTTCAACCCGTTCCGTGCTCCGCACATTTCGGCGGATAGCCGAAAATTTCATCACGCCTCATCCATGACAAACCGCCGTGCGCTGTCCGTGAGCAGTTTGAACACGTCATCCGCAAAGGTGAGGCAGTCGCAATCTTTCGGCATCTGATTGACACTTTCAGGAAACCGGGCGAACACTGGCGCCATCGGCAGGCATGAAGCTGTCGATCCAGGTCACCAGCCGCGACCTGGTCCTCCGGCCGTCCACCGGAAGACGGCCGGACACCTCCGCCGCGTCGCACGACGCCGGCGCGCCGTGGCCCTCACCAGGTCACCGGCGAGCGCCCCGCCGGATCGTGCCACGCCGCCTGGCACCGCCAGCTTTCACGAGGAGGAAGCGCACACATGAACGACGTCCCCATCCTTCCGAAGATCCGCAGACCTGGCCGTCCTTGGGCGCTCATCGGCCGCGCCTGGGTCATAGCCCTGGTCGCGATCATCACCATGCTCCCCGGCACCGCCCACGCGGCCATCACCAGCAACCAGACCGGCACCGACGGCGGTTACTTCTACTCCTTCTGGAGCGACGGCGGTGGATCGTCGTCCATGACCCTGGGCGGCGGCGGGAACTACAGCACCTCCTGGAGCAACGTCGGCAACTTCGTCGCCGGCAAGGGCTGGAGGAACGGCGGCCGCATGTCGGTGAACTACTCCGGCAGCTTCAACCCCTCCGGCAACGCCTACCTGGCGCTGTACGGCTGGACCAGGAACCCGCTGGTGGAGTACTACATCCTGGACAACTGGGGCACCTACCGGCCCACCGGGACCTACAAGGGCACCGTCACCAGCGACGGCGGCACCTATGACATCTACATGACCACCCGGTACAACGCCCCCTCCATCGAGGGCAACAGCAGCACCTTCAACCAGTACTGGAGCGTCCGCCAGTCCAAGAAGACCGGCGGCACCATCACCACCGGCAACCACTTCGACGCCTGGGCCCGCTACGGCATGAACCTCGGCTCCCACGACTACATGATCCTGGCCACCGAGGGCTACCAGAGCAGCGGCAACTCCAACATCACCCTGGGCACCTCCGGCGGCGGTGGCGGCGGTGGCGGCGGTGGCGGTGGCGGTGGCGGTGGCGGCGGTGGCGGTGGCGGCGGTGGCGGTGGCGGTGGCGGTGGCGGTTGCACCGCGACCCTGTCGGCCGGCCAGTCGTGGAGCGACCGCTACAACCTCAACGTCGCGGTCTCCGGCTCCAGCAACTGGACCGTCACGATGAACGTGCCCTCGCCCGCCAAGATCCTCTCCACCTGGAACATCAGCGCGAGCTACCCCAGCGCCCAGGTGCTGACCGCCAGGCCCAACGGCAGCGGCAACAACTTCGGCGTCACCATCCAGCACAACGGCAACTACAACTGGCCCTCGGTCTCCTGCAGCGCAAGCTGACCGGCGTACGAACCCGAACGACCCACCGCGTGGCGCGGCGGCCCCGGCCAAGGCCGCCGACTTCCTCGCGTCGAAGAAGTTCATCTGAGGGGCGGGTCGATGGCTGAGATTCTGGTTCTCGTCGAGCACGTCGAGGGTGAGG